>JAEETX010000092.1 GCA_016286665.1 Oscillospiraceae bacterium | reverse complement strand
CTTCTGGCCAATGTAGCGGACGTGAAGAGCCTTGTGATCCACCCGGCCACCACCACCCACTCCCAGCTCACGGATGCGGAGCTGGAGGCGGCGGGCATCCACCAGAATACGATCCGCCTCAGCATCGGTACGGAGCACATCGACGACATTATCGCCGATCTGGAAAAGGGCTTCGCCGCCGTGAGCAAATAAGTCTGCCTGATACCCTCATACCATCCTCATATAAAGCACGCGTCATGACCTCCGGCCATACCGGAGGTCATGACGCACAGGAGATAAACCATGAGAGATCATCGAAATCAGCTATTGAAAATCACGACTGCCGCCGCTATGATGGCACTAAGCTGCGTGCTGACCCTGGCGGTCCGCATCCCGTCCCCGACGAAAGGTTATCTTAACCTGGGCGACTGCGCCGTCCTTTTCGGCGGCTGGCTGCTGGGTCCGGTCTGGGGCTCCGTCGCCGGAGGCGTGGGCTCGGCCCTGGCGGACCTGTTCGCCGGTTATCCGGTCTACGTCCCAGGAACGCTGATCATCAAGGCGGCGATGGCGTTCTTCGTCTCCCTGGTCCCTGCCCGCTTTGGCAGGAACGGCAGGAAATATCCGGGTATTGCTTTTATCGCCGTTTCGATTTTCGCCGAGGCGTTCATGGTCGCGGGGTACTGGCTCTATGAAGCCGCCGTCGGAGAGGGCTTTGCCGCCGCCTTCGCAGGCGTTTCGGGAAACGTGGTCCAGGGGATCGCCGGGGCGGCAGGCGCATATTTTCTCACCGCAGCCCTCAGCCACACGGCTATTCTCAGACCATATGGCCTCGGTGGCTTCGAGAAAGGACAGGCAAAATGAAAACACTCTGCGAACAGGCAAAACAGGCGGCAGAGGAGCTTCTGGCCGCGGCAAAGCTTGAAAAAGGCGATCTTCTTGTGGTGGGATGCTCCTCCAGCGAGATCACCGGCTCGAAAATCGGCACAGATTCCCGGCCCGAAACGGCACAAGAGGTGTTCACCGGAATCTACGATGTTCTAAAAAGAAATGGCATCTTTCTCGCGGCCCAGTGCTGTGAGCATCTGAACCGCTCCCTGGTGGTGGAGGAGGCCTACGCCAAGGCTCATGACCTGGAGATCGTGAACGCCGTCCCCCAGCCCAAGGCCGGCGGTTCTTTCGCCACCGCAGCTTACAAGGGGTTCGAGCGGCCCGTCCTTGTGGAGACGGTCCGGGCGGAGGCGTGGCTGGATATCGGCGGTACCCTCATCGGTATGCACCTGAAACGGGTGGCCGTCCCGGTGCGGCTGTCCTTCAATCATATCGGAGAAGCGATCCTGATCGCCGCCAGAACAAGGCCGAAATACGTCGGCGGTGCCAGAGCGGTGTACGACGAGCGGCTTGGGTAAACGCGCGGAAGCAACGCAGCTTTGCTGCTCTTTTGTGTATTCGTATTCTTTGACTTCAGCGCGGAAAATTCTGCGTTGGAACAGGCCTTTTGCGGCTGCGGTCTGACCCACATGTTGACCCACGACAGGAAATGCGCCGAGAGGAGTGGATGCGAAACCGTCTCGGAAAGCCGCCGTAACTGCGGAACAAACGGGGCGGAAAGGTCCGGAAAGCGGTCCTTGCACGCTTGAAGCGAGGCTACGGACCAGAAGGCCGGGGGTTCGAATCCCTCATGGCGTGCCAGAAAAGCTCCGAAATCATACGATTTCGGAGCTTTTCTGTTTGTTTTACACGTTTTGTGGAACCTGTGATTTTGCCTGACCCACATTTTGACCCACACGGGGATTTTTAGATACATCTGCGTATGCAGAACGATGTCTATTGCTCCGGGAAAGGTGCGGCAAATAACCAACGCTCCTGCGGCACGATGGAGGTGCGTTGCCGGAGCCTTTTTCTTTAGTATTGCGCGCGGAAGATCATGTGCCTGCTATTTGTCGGAACAGAACCACCTCATTTGCAGCATCTGGATTTGCTTTTGGCACGCCGGATAAGCGCGCGATGGCAGGATCGCTCGGAACCCTCAGGCCTCCTGCGGCTTCGGCGGCAGAAAGCCCTGCTCCAGCATCCGCCGATAGGCGGCGTCCGCGCCGTTGGTATAATGGATATAGTAATCCTCCGTACCAGCCACAGGGATCCAGAAGGACTCGAATTCCCCCGGTTCATGCTTCATGCTCTTGGCCTTGCCGTCCTTCAGGGCCTCCATGGCCCGGCAGCCCTTGTGGAATTCCGGAGGTCCCTCGTTGCATTTGCCGCCTGTCTTGCCGCCCATTTCCAGGTACAGGGCGTTGCCTGCCACGATGGTGTGATCCCGCCGGATGAGCCGCACCTGCTCCGGGTAGTTGTCCCACATGAGATGGAATGCCTGCGCCAGTTCCTCTTCCGTATAGCTCTGCATACTGACCCTCCTGTTATTTGTTATTCTTCTGGGGTTTATTCCCCCAAGGATACTTGCTCCCGGCCTGCCGCGGCCTAAGAATGGAGACTCAGGGCAAGCAGCGACTCCACCAGCTCCCGTTTTTCATTGAGCACGCAGCCGCCCGCGTG
The DNA here is from genome assembly GCA_016286665.1 of Oscillospiraceae bacterium. Classification (GTDB taxonomy): domain Bacteria; phylum Bacillota; class Clostridia; order Oscillospirales; family Oscillospiraceae; genus UBA1774. The sequence continues at coordinate 8,333 of JAEETX010000092.1, read as the reverse complement.
ATCCTCCAGAAGATGGCCGTTCTCCCGCAGGGCGCGAAACAGCCCGGAGTTCAGGGCTTCCTTCAGGGAAGTATCCCTGACATTGGTATCCGAATAGGGCGAAAACGGGCAAGGCTCCGCGCCGCCGTGAGAATTGATATGGAAGAATCCCCGGCCCGCCGCCACGCAGCCGCCGGAGCTCTTTTCATCGCCGGGGAAAGAGACGTAGACCATCTCCGGCAGCTCCTGCCGCATGCGTTTGAGCTCCGCTTTCAGGTATTCCCGCTCCGCATCCCCCGGCGCCAGCTCGCGGCTCTCCTCTGTCACGGGGACGAATTCCACATAGATCACCGCCTTGCAGCCCCGGCCGGAGAGCTCCTTCAAAAAGGCGTCCGAGGTGACCTCCCGGATATTCTGCGTCGTCACGGTGACGGAGGCCCCGAAAACAAGCCCCCTGGCCTGCAGCTTCTCCATATTCCGGATGAGCAGCTCATAGATCCCTCTCCCCCGCCGGGCATCGGTGTTTTCCTTTCCGCCCTCGATGCTCATGATCGGCACAAGGTTGCGGCATTTGTCGAAAAGCTCCAGATACGCTTCATTGAGAAAAGTGCCGTTGGTGAATATGGGAAACAGAATATTCTGTCGCTTGCCGGCGGCCTGGATGACATCCTTCCGCAGCATCGGCTCGCCGCCCGCCAGCAGGATGAAGCTGATGCCCAGCGCATCCGCCTCGCTGAATACCCGCAGCCAGTCGTCGTCCGTCAGCTGCGCCGTCGGCCGGGCGTCCACCGTCCCATGACTGCAGCGGGAATAGCAGCCGGCACAATGGAGATTGCACTGGCTGGTGATGCTGGCGATCAGGAAGGAGGGAATATGCTGCCCCTACGCCTCGGCAGCCTTTCGCTTTTGGGAGGCGGTGGCGGAGGCGGTTGCGAATTTCAGCATAAAGGCGCTTTCCCTGGGATTCTTCAGCGTCGCCTTGACCACATCCGCCACAAAGCGCTCGATTCCCTTGGACAGGTATTCCTGCAGATCGAAATTATCCTTCATGGATTTCCTTTCTCACAAATTCCAATGTGTTCCGGCAAAGCCATCGCATTCTGTCAGCACGCACGAAACACAGCCCTATGTCTTACCGCAGGCGACGGTGCTTTTCAGCCCTCTCCGCCCTGCAGACCCATTTGCCATCGGATGAGCTCCAGCAGGATCGGCTGGAGCTTTTTTGATTTTTCGGACAGCGCATATTCGACTCTGACCGGCACCTCCAGGTACTCCTTCCGAAGCACCAGCCCGTCCCGCTCAAGCTCCTTCAGGGTCTGGGACAGCATGGTGTTGGAAATGCCCTGCACATTATGCAGCAGCTCGTTATACCGGCTGGTGCCGTTGGCTGTCAGGGAGCAAAGGACCGGCAGCTTCCATTTGCCGCCGATGCTGTCCATGGCCGATTGCAGGACGCATTGCTCCGTGCAGGGGCAGTCATGCCGCTGTGACATCGGTATCCCTCCACTCAGGAATTTCTTCCTTGCTACACATTTTTTCAGTTATTGACAGCTAACTGGCCTTTCGGTATCATCATAGCAGATACGGATTCCGTTGTAAAGCCTGAATTATGACCGTTCTCAGCGGAAAGAAAATGCGCCGACTACCTCGATATCGGGCAGAATCAGCTGCGGAAATTGAAGATCATCCCGAAAACAGATGAGCCGGAAAAAGCCCGGCAGGTATGCCGGACTTCCAACCATATTATTATAATAAGGAGGTATGACATGAAGACAAAGGAAGAATTGATCGAAGCTTTCCACCTGATGTGGGACCGGTATCCGGAGCAGGTCCGGCTGATCGACCGGAGCTTTCTGGTCATTGCCGGCAACCCGGCCTACACCCAGGCAGGAGGCCAGACCGGCGTTCACTGCAATGCGGGCGACCCGGCGTTTCACCGGGGCTGCCAGGCCATGGCCGCGCTGAAGGCCGGGGAGACCAGAACCACGAAGACGGAGGTGGGCGGGATCACCTGGGAATCCTTCTGGGTCCCGGTGGCCGGTGAGGAGGACTATTACATCCACTTCACCAATGGCCTCAGCGAATCCATCAAGCAGTATATGCAGACCAAAAACCAATGAAGACAGTAAGGGAAAACGGCTTCCGTGCCGCTTGTAAGGCGGATACGGCGATCCTCCGTACCCGCCGCAGAGCCCGGAAGCGCAAGGCGCGGAAAGAAAAGGCCCGGGTTTCGCCGACCTACTCCGCGCCCTTCAGCGCTTCCACCATGTCGATCCTCCGGCTTTTCCGCGCCACCAGCAGGCCCACGGCCAGGGAGACGCCGAAGGTGAGGAGCACGCTGACGCAGTAGGTCGTCGGCCCCAGCATGAGCTTCAGCTCATACTCCCCCGCCAAAGCCGCCAGCAGCCATTGCAGAACGCCCACCCCGGCGGGAAGCCCGATGACCACGCCCAGCACGGATAGCCAGATATTCTGCGAAATGAGCAGATGGCCCAGCTTCCGGTCCCGGAAGCCCAGGACCTTCAGCGTCGCCAGCTCCCGGCTGCGCTCGATGTAGCTCAGGACGCCCAGGTTATACAGCACCACGATCCCCAGAACGATGGCGGCCAGCACCAAGATGAGCACCATGCTGTCCATGATGGAGGTGAAGCTGCGGAAGGAGTCCATGAGCTGCTGCTGATCCTGGGTGCCGGAGATGCGCGCGTCGCTGCCGATCTCCCGTACCGTCCGATCCGTATAGACGGCGCTGACGTCGTAAGGCAGGCCCAGCGTATCGGCGCAGGCCTTGGTCATGGCGACGCTCTCGGTCATGACGCTGCGGTGATAGCCCAGCACCTTCGCCGTGTACCGTTCCTCCGAGCCGTAGGGAGAGAAGGTGATCGTCTCCCCTATCGCTGCCCGATCCTTCAGCCGCAGGCAAAGGTAAACGCCGCCGTCCTCCATCCGGATGGGCTTGTTTTTCTCATCCAGGATGCGGATATGGTCCCGGGAATTATCATAGACCTCCAGGACCACCGTATCCCCGTCCAGGCTGACGCCGCTCTGGCAGACCCAGTCCCCCTCCAGCTCGTCGCAGAGGGCGATCCCGGCGGCGGCGTCCACACCGTCCACCAGGTTGACCTTGGTGGCATAGTTGGAAATATCGTTGTCCAGCATGTCCAGGAAGCCCGCCATGGTGTCCCGCATGCCCAGACCCCCCACCAGGAGGATCATGCAGCCCGTCACCCCCAGAAGCGTCATGGCGGAGCGGCTCTTGTGCCGCAGGATGTCCCGGAGGTTCCACTTCACGGCAAAGCGTCTGCGCTCCCAGCCCCTGCCCCGCTCGATAAAGCTCTTTTTCATCTTCTTCGGCTGGTAGGGCCGCAGGGCCTCCGCCGCCGTGCCCCGCAGCTGCTCCCGCACGGAAAGCCAGCTCACGACGGTCAGCAGCGCGACGATGGCAGCCAGCAGGGGCGGGCAGAAGGCGGGCATCCACAGGCGCCAGTCCGGCATATCGAAATAGGTGCCCATCATGCCGTCCTCGCTCATGACCAGGGAGCAGAGCCAGTAACCCAGCGCCACCCCCAACGCCGTGCCCAGAAGCCCGATGCCGAGGCCGTAAGCCGCATAGTGCCGCAGGATGCGTCCGTTCTGGAAGCCCAGGGCCTTGAGGGTGCCGATCTGCAGCTTTTCGTTCACCGCGATCCGGTGCATGGTGGTGACCATGGTGAGGATGGCGATGGCCAGGAACAACACGGGGAGTACGCTCCCCATGGTCTTCCCCTCTGTCGCCTCCCCCTGGGCCTCCTTATACACCGCGTGTTCCTCCTTGGAGACCACCATGACCGTGTAGCCCAGGGCATCCCCCACCGCTTTCTCCATTTCCTCCTTGGACAGGGAGGAACGGATATTGATCTGGGGATAAAAGGCGAAGCCAAGGTCGGAAAGGAGCTTTTGGGGGGAGATACAGGCAAAACCGAAGGTGCGGTAATCCGGCATGACCTGATTGGCGTCCGCCAGGCAGATCATATGTTCCCCGGACTTGATGAGGCCCACCACCTCCCCGGAGATTTCCGCGCCGTGGTAGCGGAGGCGCAGCGTATCCCCCAGGGCGACGCTGTTGGCCTCCGCAAATTTGTCCGACAGCCAGATCCCGCTGCTTTCTTCGTCATAAGCTGCGCCGGAGGTAACCACAAAGCCGGACACGGTGAAGTTTTCGCTCACATCCAGGGCCAGGGACCGGCCGGAGTCGTCCGCCAGGTCCAGATTCACGGAGAGAAAGCGGGTCGCCGCCTCCACGCCGGGAACGGAGCGGATCTTTTCCAGCTCCTCCGGGGTGAAGCCCGTCTCGGAATAGATGCGGTAGTCTGCATACAGCGTGTCGGCAAAGAAGCGGGAGGTATCCTGCTCGATGGTGTACCATTCCATGTTGAAGCCCAGGAAGACGCCCACCCCCAGCATGATCATGATGACCATGGAGAGGACCTGGGCCTTGTAGCTCCAGGCGGTGCGGAAGAACTTTCTCAGCAGCATGTCACCACTCCACTTCCTCCGCGCGCAGGGGCGACGCCTGTTCCTCAACGGAGCGTATTTTCCCATTCTTCACGCGGATGACCACGTCCGCCATCTTCGCGATGTTCTGGTTGTGGGTCACCACCACGATGGTCTTGCCGGCCTTCCGGGCCATGCGCAGGAGCAGGGCCAGCACCATGGCGCCGGTCTCGCTGTCCAGCGCTCCGGTGGGTTCGTCGCAAAGGAGGATATCCGGATTCTTTGCCAGGGCCCGGGCGATGGACACCCGCTGCTGCTCCCCGCCGGAGAGCTCGGAGGGGAAGTTGTGCAGGTGGTCTCCCAGCCCCACCTCCCCCAGGATTTCCTTCGCGTCCAGGGCTTTGGGGCAGATTTCCGACACCAGCTCCACATTCTCATAGACCGTGAGGGTGGGAATGAGATTGTAAAACTGAAAGACGAAGCCCACAGCGGCGGCGCGGTAATCCGCCAGTTCCTTTCCGCTGAGGGTGGAGATATCCCGCCCGCTCACCCGGATCGTGCCGGAGGTGGGGCTGTCCAGCCCGCCCAGCAGATTCAGCAGGGTGCTTTTTCCCGCGCCGGAGGGGCCCAGGATCACCACGAACTTTCCTGCCTCCAGGGTAAAACTCACGCCGTCCAGGGCCCGAAGCTCATGCTCCCCGCTGCGGTAGAGCCGCGTCACGTTTTCAAACTCCACGATCGCCATGATGCTTCTCCTTACTTCCCCGCCAGAACCGCGAGCCAGGGCTTTTCCGGGTGGCGGTCGCAGCTGACTTCCCGGAAACCCGCCGCTTTCAGCGCCGCCGTGAGGTCTTCGGCAGTATAGCACTTCATGCCGTCGATGAGCTTTTCATATTTCCGACTCGTTTCATCCCTGCCGTCGGATTCGTTGCAGATCAGGAACGCTCCGCCCGGCTTCAGCACCCGGAAGACCTGGGCGAAGCAGGCTTCCAGTCCCGGCCAGAAATAGACGGTTTCAAAGGCTGTAGCCAGGTCAAAGCTCTCCGCCTCGAAAGGAAGATCGGCGACGCTCCCCTGCACGACGCTGCAGCGGCCCGCCGCGATCATATCCCGGTTGACCTCTTTCGCCTTTTCCACGGAGACCGGGGAGTAATCCAGCGCTGTGAGTTTCGCCCGGGGATATTTCTTCAGGAGTTCTCCCGCGTTCCTGCCGCCGCCGCAGCCCAGCTCGGCGATGCAGGCCGCCGCGATCCCCTCCAGATGGGACATGCCCCAGTCGGCCAGCCTGGCGTGGCCGCCGTTCATGCCGCTCACCATCATTTTTCCGAGGAAGCCCTCCGGCTTCCTCGTCTGCGCAATGAAATCCTTATACAGTCCCATAGTTCACTTCCTTCCGATCAGCAGTCCGGAACCGGACAGACCCATCCATTTGCTTTCCCGGGGGTTCATGAATTTCCCCTTCGTGGTGTCGATCAGCTCGACCTTTTTGTAGCCCATATCCTTCAGCTTGCGGACAAAGGCCTGCATATCCCCGTATTTGGCTTGGGAGAAGATGTCGTGCAGAGCAAAGACGCCGCCCTTTTTCAGCACCCGCAGCGTTTCCAGCAAAACCGCCTGCCGGTCCTTGACGGGGATGTTGTGATAGACGTAGTTGCTCACCACCGCGTCGAAGCTCTCGTCGGGGAAATCCAGGGCCGTGGCGTCTCCCCGCTCAAAGCGGACATTGCCCACGCCCTCCGCCTTGGCGTTGCGCTCACACAGAGGCTTGTTGAAGGAAGCGTATTCCTTGCCCCAGCGGTCGACGCCCAAGAAGCCGGCCTTGGGATTGCGCTTCGCACAGGCGATGGCAAGGGCGCCGCTGCCGCAGCCCACATCCAGCCCCTTTCCGCCCTCCGGAAGCCTCACCTGCTCTGCGATGCCCCGGATGATCTGCTTCGACATCTGCCGCGTGCCGTTATAGGAGAAGGCGCGGTACAGGAGGATCATCCATGCGGAAACGCCCAGGCCGGCGAGCGTTCCCAGAAGAAACACGAGGAACAGGACGGTCTTCAGCGTCCCGGACACGAGGCCGGTCAGGCCGAAAAGGATAAAGAGGATCAGGCACAGGGCGGTGATCAGCACGGCGGTCAGCACCATGCCCTTGGGCATCCAGTTTTTATAGTCGGGCTTCATGGGTTTCCTGCCTTTCGTAGTGGATTCTATTCGATGTGGTATTTCATGGACCGATCATCCTCATTTGCGGCCGAAAAGGCCCTTTTTGTCATAAGGGGCCGCTTCCACGGAGAGACAGGTGTACCCCGTGGCGTCGATGGCGGCTTTCAGCTGCGCTTCCGGGATTTTGTCTTCCGAGAGGAAGGATGCATCGCCCTTTCTGTGAGAGGCTGCGACCTTTTTTGCGCCGGGGAAAGCCTTGCGGATCGTATCGCAGATGTGCGCTTCGCACATGCCGCAGGACATCCCTTCGATCTTCAATGTCGTTTTGATCACTCTGGCGTTCCTCCTTTGGAATGTGACCTCTTTACTTGCGTTTGCAGCCGGCGATGAAGGTCAGGACAAAGCAGACCGCGGCCGCCCAGGCAAAGAACTTATGGTATTTCATCCTCGTTTTCCTCCAATAAATCCGTCAGACTGTGCATACTCAAAAGCAGGGTCGAAGCGTTGTGCATGAGAGCGCTCACGGCGGGCGGCAGGAGCCCGAAGGCCCCCAGCAGGATCAGAGCCCCGTTGAAGCCCATGACAAAGCGGTAATTCCGGTGGATGCGGCCCATGAGGGCGTCGGAAAGCCGCTTGAGCCATACCAGCTCATGCAGGTCCTCCGCCGCGATGGTCACATCCGCCACCTCCCGTGCGATGACCGCGCCGGAGCCCACGGCGATCCCCACGTCCGCCAGGGACAGGGCGGGGGTATCGTTGATGCCGTCCCCGATCATGAGCACCGTCCGGCCAGAAGCCTGCTCAGCGCGGATATAGTCGGCCTTGTCCTCCGGCAGCACCTCCGCCCGATAATCGTCGACGCCCAGCTCGGAGGCGATGGCCGCGGCTGTGCTGCGGCTGTCCCCCGTGAGCATCACCGCCTTGCCGATCCCGGCCTCGTGGAGGGCGGCCAGGGCGCTTTTCGCCTCCGGCCGCAGCGGGTCGGAAATGCCGATGGCGGCGGAAAGGACGCCGTCGATGGCAAGATAGAGCCAGGAGCAGGCCGGAGAGAGGGATGCAAACCGTTCCCGGTCCTCCGGCAGGATCGCCGCCGCTTCGTCCTCAAAGATGAAGTGGCTGCTGCCGATGGCGGCCCGTTTGCCGTCGATCTTCGTGGCGATGCCGTGGGCCACCACATACTCCACCTCGCTGTGCATCTCGCTGTGGTCCAGGCCACGTTCCTGAGCAGCGCGCACCACCGCGTTGGCCACGGAATGGGGGAAATGCTCCTCCAGACAGGCGGCGAAGCGCAGCATCTCCTTTTCGTCCTCCCCGTGGAAACTGACCACCTCCCGCAGGGTGGGGCAGGCGCGGGTGAGGGTGCCGGTCTTATCGAAGATGACCGTGTCCGCCTCGCTGACCTTCTCCATGAATTTGCCGCCCTTCACCGTGACCCGGTGCCGCCCGGCTTCCCGCATGGCGGACAGGACGCTGAGGGGCATGGAGAGCTTCAGGGCGCAGGAGAAGTCCACCATCAGCACGCTCACCGCCCGCGCGGTATTGCCCGTCAGCAGCCAGGTGAGGAGGCTGCCCCCCAGACACCAGGGCACCAGCTTGTCCGCCAGGCGGCCGGCCCGGCTTTCCACCCCGGATTTCAGCCGCTGGGAATCCTCGATCATGCGGACGATCCGGTCATAGCGGCTCTCCCCGCTTATGCCGGTCACCCGCAGGACACAGTTGCCCTCCTCCAC
>JAEETX010000091.1 GCA_016286665.1 Oscillospiraceae bacterium | reverse complement strand
GCCCAGGGAGATATTGCATTTTCCCTTGCCCACGGTGCCGGTGCCCACGGCGGCGGCGGCGTTGTCCCCCGCGCCTGCGGCCACCTGCACGTCGGGGGAGAGGCCCAGGGCTTGGGCGACGTCGGCTTTCAGAGTGCCCACGATCTCATAGCTCTCAAAGACCCGGGCCATCTGGCTCTTGCGGAGGGAACAGACCTCCAGCATCTCCTCGGACCAGGTCCGGCGGGCCACGTCGAAGAGAAGGGTGCCGGAAGCGTCGCTGCAATCGGTGGCGTGGACGCCCGTGAGCCGGTAGGTAAGGTAGTCCTTGGGGAGCATGATCTTGTCGATCTGCCGGAACAGCTCCGGCTCCTGCTTCTTCATCCACAGCAGCTTGGGGGCGGTGAAGCCAGCGAAGGCGATGTTGCCGGTGTGCTTCGCCAGGAAGTTTTCCCCCAGCTCCCGATTGAGCCAGTCCGTCTCCTCCCCGGTGCGCCCGTCGTTCCAGAGGATGGCGGGGCGCAGCACCCGGTCACGGGCGTCCAGGGCCACCAGCCCGTGCATCTGCCCGGCGGCGGCGATGCCTTTCACTTCCCGCCGGTCGATGTCCTCGGTGAGCTCCCGGATGCCGGAGAAGGCCGCCTCGATCCAGGCTTCCGGGTCCTGCTCCGACCAGCCGGGCCGGGGCATGGAGAGGGGATAGGAGCGGCTGACGATCTTATGGATCACGCCCTGTTCATCCATGAGCAGCAGCTTCGTGGCGCTGGTGCCCAGGTCAACTCCGATAAAATACATAACGCATCCTCCTAAAGAAACGCCTGCCGGACGAGTGCCCGGCAGGCGGTGTGAGCTGGAATCAGATCAGCGCGGCGGTGATGATGGCCATCTTGTAGACCTCTTCCGCGTTGCAGCCGCGGCTCAGGTCGTTGATGGGGGCGTTGAGGCCCAGCAGGATGGGGCCGTAGGCGTTGAAGCCGCCCAGACGGGCCGCGATCTTGTAGCCGATGTTGCCGGCGTTCACGTCGGGGAAGATGAAGGTGTTGGCGTAGCCCGCCACGGGGCTTCCGGGGAACTTCCGCTGGCCCACCTCGGGGCTAACGGCGGCGTCGAACTGCATTTCGCCGTCCACGGGGGTGTCGGGCATGGCCTCCTTGGTCTTGGCGACGGCGTTCTGCATCAGGGTGACGGTGTCGTCCTTGGCGCTGCCCTTGGTGGAGAAGCTGAGGAAGGCCACCTTGGGGGCGATGCCGAAAGCCCGGGCGCACTTGGCGGTCTCCTGGGCGATCTCCACCAGGTTGTCCTCCGTGGGATGGATGTTGATGGCGCAGTCGCCCATGGCGATGCGCTCCTCCTCGTTTTCGCCCCTGGTGAGGATGAAGCAGGAGGACACGATGCTGTTGCCCGGCTTGGTCTTGATCAGCTGCAGGGCGGGACGCACGGTGTCGGCGGTGGAGTAGGTCGCGCCGCCCAGCAGACAGTCGGCCTCGCCCATTTTCACCAGCATGGTGCCGAAATAATTGGATTTGGCCAGATTCGCGCGGCATTCCTCGGCGGTCATCTTGCCCTTGCGGAGCACCACCATCTTTTCCACCATCTCGTCCATGCCGTCATAGGCGGCCGGATCAATGATCCGCGCGCCGGTGATATCATAGCCGCCCTTTGCGGCGGCAGCCTTGATGCCGTCGGCGGGGCCGACGAGGATGATGCCCAGGAAGCCGCCCTTGAGCAGCTTGGAAGCCGCGTCCAGAATGCGGGCGTCCTCGCCCTCGGTGAAGACGATGGTGCGGTGATTGGCCTTTAATGTCTCGATCAGTTTGTCAAACAATTCCTTGACCTCCGTTTCTACGGGCGCATAGCGCCGGTTCCAGTACCCGTATTCTATACCTCTGTTTTTGTTTCTACAAGTCTTTTCTCCGCTTTTTTGTGCGCGGCGCGGCGGAATTGCCTGTTGCCAAAAGGCGAGGGGATGGTGTAAACTAGCCTATATGGTTTTGACACAGGAAATAACGGAAAGGGAGACTGGAACTGTGGATTATATGGATTATCATTACCGCATTCTGATCGACGGAAAGCTCTGCGATCCGGTGAAGGGCGGCACCATGGACGTGGTGAACCCCGCCAACGGAAAGGTCATCGCCAAAGCGCCCCGGTGCACGGCGGAGGACGTGGACCTGGCGGCCAAAGCGGCCCAGAAGGCCCGCAAGGCCTGGAAGAACACCTATATCGGGGACCGGGCGAATTATCTCATGAAGCTGGCGGAGCTGATCCGCCGGGACCAGGACCTGCTGATCCCCATGGAGACCGCCCAGTACGGCGGCCCCATCAGCAAGACCAGCCGCTTTGACATCCCCTCCGCCGCGGGAGAGCTGGAATTCATGGCGGGCATCGGCCGGGCGGTCACCGGCACCACCATCACCGCCAACCCCTCCGCCCGGGGCATGACCGTGCTGGAGCCCTATGGCGTGGTGGGCCTCATCACCCCCTGGAATTTCCCCCTGGTCACCGCGGTGAGCAAGCTGGGGCCGGCCCTGATCACCGGCAACTGCTGCATCCTCAAGCCCGCCTCCTGCGCGCCGCTGACGGTGCTGAAGCTGGCGGAATACTGCGTGGAAGCCGGCATCCCCGAAGGCGTAGTGAACATCGTTACCGGCCCCGGCAGCGAGGTAGGGGAGGCCATCGTCACCCATCCTCTGGTGCGGAAGACCAATTTCACCGGCGACAGCCGGGTGGGCAAGCGGATCATGGAGCTGTCCGCCCCCATGGTGAAGCCCGTAGCCTCCGAGCTGGGGGGCAAGAACGCCATGATCGTGCTGGACGACGCGGAGATCGACGCCGTGGTGGAGACCGCCACCTACTCTGCTTTCTTCAACAGCGGGCAGAACTGCGGCAGCCCCAGCCGCTTCTATGTGCAGGAGGGCATCTATGACGAATTCATCCGCCGCTTCGTGGCCGCAGCAAGCAAGATCACCGTGGGCGACCCCATGAAGCCGGAGACCATGATGGGCCCCCTGGCCTACATGGCCTGCCGGGATACGGCGGAAAAGTATATCGCCTCCGCCAAGGCCGCGGGCTTCCGATGCCTCCTGGGCGGTGAGCGGCCGAACACCCCCGAGACGAAGGACGGGGCCTATGTGATGCCCACGATCTTCGAGGTGACGGACAACAAGCATGAGCTGATGCAGGACGAAATCTTCGCACCCGTGGTGGGCGTCATGAAGATCAAGACCCCGGAGGAGGGCGTGGAGCTGGTAAACGACAGCCGCTACGGCCTCTGCGCCTCCGTCTGGACGCGGGATTTCCGCAAGGGCCTGCTGATGATCGAGGACATCGAGACCGGCACCGCCTGGATCAACCAGCATCTGGAGATCGTGCCGGAGACCCCCTGGGGCGGCTGCAAGGAATCCGGCTGGACGAAGGAGAACTCCGTCCTGGCCCTCAGCGAATACACCTATCATCATCATATCTGGGTCAGCCTCAGCGAGAAGCCCCACACCTTCTGGGAAAGCATGATCTCGCTGGACTGAGCCGGGCAGAAAGGAAACGACATGGCTGAAATCAAATCCTACAAGATGCTCATCGGCGGCCAGTGGGTGGACGCCGAATCCGGCGAAACCTTCATCACCGTGAACCCCGCCACGGGGGAGCCCCTGGCCCGCGTGCCCAAGGCGGGGGACGCGGACGTGGACAAGGCGGTGAAGGCCGCGCGGAAAGCCCTGCCCGCCTGGAAAGCCCTGACCCAGGCCCAGCGCAACGAGTATATGTATAAGATCGCCGCCGCCATCCGGGAAAACGCGAAGGAGCTCGCCACCTGCGAAGCCCTGGAGCACGGCACCCCCTATCAGGACGCCTTCGGCGTCTGCATGGGCGCGGCGGGCAAATTCGAATACGCCGCCAACATCGCCCTGGCCCTCATGGGCATCCAGATCCCCATGGAGAAAGGCCAGCTGAGCTATTTCAAGCGGGGCCCCATGGGCGTGGCCGCCCTGGTCATCCCCTGGAATTTCCCCATCATCATGCTGGCGGTGAAGGCCTCCGCCGCCCTGGCGGTGGGCAACACCTGCGTCATCAAGCCTCCCTCCATCAATTCCATGACCGATCTCGTTTTTGCGCGGGTCATCCAGTCCGCCGGCCTGCCCGACGGGGTGGTGAACATCATCACCGGCAGCGGCGAGACCACGGGGAAGACCCTCTGCTGCCACCCGGATGTGGACGTGATCGGCTTCACCGGCTCCAGCGAGACGGGGCAGAACGTGCTGAAATACGCCTCCGACACCGTGAAGAAGTGCGTCATGGAGCTGGGGGGCAACAACCCCGTGCTGGTCTATCCCGACGCGGATCTGGATGCGCTGGTGGGCGTGCTGGGCTTCCGGCAGTTCAACAACTGCGGCCAGCACTGCTCCGGCCCGGGCCGCTACTATGTCCATGAGAAGGTCTACGACGCTTTCCTTCAAAAGCTGGCGGCCTTTGCCGACAGCATCAAGGTGGGCGACCCGCTGGAGGAGGGGACCTTCATGGGTCCCGTGGTCTCCAAGGCCCAGCAGAAGAAGATCGAGGACTATGTGGACGGCGCGGTGAAGGAGGGGGCCACCCTCTACTACACCCGCAAAAAGACCCCGGAGCAGGAGAAGGGCGCCTATGTGATGCCCACCATCGTCTCCGACTGCACCCACGACATGAAGATCGCCAGGGAGGAGGTCTTCGGCCCCGTGGCGGTGATCATCAAGTGGCGGGACGGGGACGATCTGGTGAAGCTTGCCAACGATTCCCCCTACGGCCTCTGCGCCCATGTGTGGACGCGGAACCTGGCCCTTGCCCTGCAGCTGGCGGACGCGCTGGAGGTGGGCAACGTCTTCATCAACTGCCAGACCCTGTCGGAGGAGCAGTCCTGGGGCACCAACGTCAAGGCCAGCGGCCTTGGCCGGGAGGGCGGCCTGGAGGGACTGAAGGAATTCACGGACCTGAAAGAAATCACCATCGACTACAAGACCTTCTGAGCGTAGAAAAAGAGGCGGCGGGTCTCTTTTCGGGATCCGCCGCATATCTGTCTGAACTGAGGCGAATATCATTGACTCTGAGCAAATCCCATGAGATCGACATGACGGCGGGGAAGCTGCTGCCCAAGCTCCTTGCCTTTTCGGTGCCGGTCCTTTTGTCGGGCGTCCTGCAGCTGGCCTTCAACGCGGCGGACCTGATCGTCGTCGGGCGCTTCTGCGGGGAAGCGGCTCTGGCCGCCGTGGGCTCCAATATGGCGCTGGTCTCCCTGCTGGTGAACGTGCTCATGGGCATGGGCACCGGCGCCAGCGTCCTGGCCGCCCGCTACTACGGGGCCAAGGACGAAAACCAGATGCGCGCTACGGTGGAGACCACGGTGCTCGTAGCCGCCGTGGGGGGCGTGGCTTTCGCGGTCCTGGGCTTTTTCCTCTCCGGCCCGCTGCTGGTCCTCATGTCCACGCCGGAGGAGGTCCTGCCTCTGGCAAAGCTCTATCTGCGCATCTATTTCTGCGGCCTGCCCGTGCAGGCCCTGTATAATTTCTGCTCCGCCGTCCTCCGCAGCGTGGGGGATACCAGGCGGCCCCTGTATTTCATGGCCATCGCGGGCGTTCTCAATGTGCTGCTGAATGTGTTCTTCGTTGTGGTGGTGAAGATCGGCGTCGCCGGCGTCGCCATCGCCACGGTCGCCAGCCAGTGCCTCTCCTGCGTCCTGGTGCTGCGCACCCTCCGCCGCAGCGACGGCATCTACCGTCTGCGGAGCTGGAAGCTTCACTTTTCCAGGGTGCAGTTCCGCAAGCTGCTGGCCATCGGCATCCCGGCGGGCATCCAGGGAAGCCTGTTTTCCATCTCCAATGTGCTGGTCCAGTCCAGCGTCAATTCCTTCGGCGCGGCGGTGATGGCGGGCAACAGCGCGGCGGGCAGCATCGAGGCCTTCGGCTTCGTCGCCCAGGACAGCATCAACCAGGCGGCGGTGGCCTCCGTCAGCCAGAACATGGGCGGCAGGGAATACAGCCGCACGAAAAAGGCGGTGCTCTACTGCTCCCTGCTGGAGATCGCCTTCAGCGTCGTCCTTTCCGGCTGCTTCATGATCTTCCGCTATCCGCTGCTGGGCATCTACACCAAGGACACCGCCGCCATGGACGCGGGCTCCACGAGGATGCTGGTGCTGGGGGCGGTCTATTTCCTCAACGGCCTGCAGAACATGATGACCGGGGCCATCCGGGGCCACGGTTACAGCTATCTCCCCACGGCCATCACCCTCCTGGGCATCTGCGGCTTCCGGGTGATCTGGATCACCACGGCCTTTGCCGCCACCCACAATCTGATCATCCTCTATCTCAGCTATCCCATTTCCTGGCTCCTCACCGCCGCGGCCCAGTACACCTGCTATTTCGCCACGCGAAACCGGGCCTTCCGACGAAACGAAGCGCAGTACGGCGCCTAAAGCGCATGCAAAAACACCCTGCCGGGCGGCAGGGTGTTTTTTCTATACTGTGGGACCTGTTGTGGGACTGCCTTCAGTCCGTGGAATTGACGGCCTTGTCGAACAGCTCCTCCACGTCCTTGCCGGGGGCCTTGGTGGCGAGGGAGACCACCACGGCGGCGATGAAGCCGCAGATGAAGCCGGGGATGATCTCATAGATGCCCAGGCTGCCCAGAGCGGCCAGCCAGACGATATCCACGACCGCGCCCACCAGGATGCCGGCCACGGCGCCGGGGAAGTTGAAGCGCTTCCAGAACAGGCTCAGGAGGATGGCCGGGCCGAAGGCCGCGCCGAAGACGCCCCAGGCGTTCTCCACCAGACCCATGATGGTGCCGCTCTTGGGATTAGAGGCGATGATGACCGCCACGGCGGAAATGGCCAGCACGACGAAGCGGCCCGCCCACAGCATCTCCTGATCGGTGGCCTTGTTCTTGCGGAACACGGGCTTGTACACGTCGCTGGCGAAGGCGGAGGCGGAGGCCAGCAGCTGGCTGTCCGCCGTGGACATGGAGGCGGCCAGGATGGCGGAGAGGAGGATGCCGGAGATCACGCCGGGGAAGATCAGGCGGACCATCTGGATGAAGACGGTAGAGCTGTCGCCGATTTCACCCAGCAGCAGGTGGCCAATGCAGCCCGCCGCCACAGAGAAGGCGATGATCAGAATGTTCCAGACGATGCCGATCTTGGCGCTCTTGCGCAGCTCATGATCGCTGCGCACGGCCATGAAGCGGACGATGATGTGGGGCATGCCGAAGTAGCCCAGGCCCCAGCCCAGGCCGGAGATGATGGATTTCCAGTCGGTCCAAAGGCTCCAGTATCCGGCAGGCAGCTGGGCGGCAGTCTCCGCGCCCTTCCCCGCGATCACCAGGGCGAGAGCAAAGATGGGGGCCACCAGCAGGGCGGCCAGCATCAGCAGGCCCTGGAAGAAGTCCGTCCAGCAGACGGCGCTGAAGCCGCCCAGGAAGGTGTAGGCCACGATGATGGCAGCGGCGATATACATGGCAGTGGAGGCGTTGATGCCCAGCACCGTGTTGAACAGGGTGCCGCAGGCCTTCATGCTGGAGGCGGCGTAGATGGTGTAGGCAAAGAGGAAGATCACCGCGCAGATGATCTGCAGCACCTTGCTGCTGGATTTGAAGCGGTTGGTGAGATACTGGGGGATGGTGATGGAGTCGTCGGCGATGATGGAGAAGCGCCTTAGCCGCGGCGCTTCGATGATCCAGCTGACGGCATAACCGATGGCGAGGCCGATGGCGATCCAGGCCTTGCCGATGCCCGCGGCGTAGATGCTGGCGGGCAGGCCCATCAGCACCCAGGCGCTCATGTCCGACGCGCCGGCGCTGAGAGCGGAGACCCAGGGGCCCATCTGCCTCCCGCCCAGGAAGTAGGTCTTCTCACCGCCGGTCTTGGACTTCAGGAAGAAGTAGACGCCGATGCAGATGAGGAAGATCAGGTAGATGACGAATACGATGACTTCCGCGATTCTCATGGGTAAAACCTCCCATTTTTCTGTTTCTCCGATCCCGGAGGAGGGGTCAGCTTGCGATGAAGCGGGTGCCGGCGGGCTCCCCGCGGATCACACGGTAGAGGGCTTCCGGGTCCTTGCCCCGGATGATGTGGGTCTCCGTTCCCGCCTCGGTGGCCCGGCTGGCGGCACGCAGCTTGGTCTTCATGCCGTCCGCGCCCCGGCGGGAGCCCCGGGTGCCCAGGGAGGCGAAAACGCTCTCGTCGATGGTCTCCACCACGCTGCGCAGCCTGGCGTCGGGATAGCGCCGGGGGTCCCGGTCATAGAGTCCGCCCGTGTCCGACAGGAGGATCAGCTTTCCCGCCCGGCAGAGCACCGCCACCTCGGCGCTGAGCAGGTCGTTGTCCCCGAAAAGATGGTCCTCGGATTCGATCTCCGAGAAGTTCACGGAGTCGTTTTCGTTGACGATGGGGATGACCCCCAGGCTCAGCAGCGTGTCGAAGGTGTTCAGCAGGTTTTCCCGCCGCCCCGGCTGCTCCAGGTCGTCGCCGCTGAGGAGGATCTGGGCGATGGTGGCGTCATAGTCTCCGAAAAAGCGGTCGTAGAGATAGAGCATGCTGCATTGGCCCACGGCAGCGGCCGCCTGCTTTTCCCGGATGCTCTCCGGCTTTTTCCCCCATCCCAGCTTGCCGCTGCCGAAGGCGATGGCCCCGGAGGAGACCAGGATGACCTCGAAGCCTTTGTTGTGGATATCCGTCAGCACCCGGCACAGAAGCTCAATGGTGCGCAGGTCGCTCTTTCCCAGCTCGTTCATCAGGGTGGAGGTGCCGGCCTTGACCACGATGCGGTTCTGATAAAGTCCCATTTCCGTCTCCCAAAGGCTTGCATAATGCGTGAATTTACTGTATCATAGTCCCATCAATTACAAAAGCGAATAATTATCATAAGTATCATGAGAAATCATCATGATACGGAGGGGCTTATGGACGTCGGCGTACAGAAATACCTGGCCTTTGTGGAGACGGTGGACTGCGGCAGCTTCACGCGGGCGGCGGAGAAGCTGCACTATTCCCAGTCCGGCGTCAGCCGCATGATCCGGGACCTGGAGACGGAGTGGAGCGTGACGCTGCTGGAGCGGGGGAAGGGGGGCGTGAAGCTGACCTCCGACGGGATGAAGCTCCTGCCCTGCGCCCGCAGCATCTGCGCGGAGGTGGCGCGTCTCCAGGCGCAGGTGGACGAGCTCCAGGGGCTGCAGGCCGGTCTGATCCGCATCGGCGCGCTCAGCGGCGCAGCGGCGGGGCTGCTGCCCGGCTGGGCGGAGGGCTTCCTGCGGCAGTATCCCAACATCGACTTTGCACTGCTGGTGGGGGAGCATCGGGAGATCGAGGAATGGGTCTTCAGCGGCAGGGTAGATTTCGGCGTGCTGGACCTGCCCGCCGATCCGGAGCTGGAAACGGTGTTCCTGGAGCAGGACCCGCTGCTGGCGGTGCTGCCGGCGGACCATCCCGACGCCGGGGCGGCGGTATTTCCCGTGTCCGGCTTTCTGGACGAGCCCTTTCTCCTGCTGGAGAAGGAGAACCGGGCGGAGGCCTCCCGCCTCCTGGAGAGCTGCGGCGTCACGCCCCACGTCCGCTTCACCACTTGGGACGAGCAGACGATCCTCAGCATGGTGGAGCAGGGCCTGGGGGTGAGCATCCTGCCCTCCCTGGCGCTGCGGCGCTGCGCTTACCGGGTGGCGGCGCGAAAGCTGGATGTGCCCGCCTATCGGAATCTGGGCATCGCCCTGCGGAGCCGCAGGACCGCTTCCCTGGCGGTGAAGAGCTTCCTGGAATTCGTGGAGCGATGAAATGGAAAGGAATGGGAAGGATTTGCAATTCCTCCCCGCTTGTGCTAACCTGACGGTGCAGCCCGCCCCTGCGGCGCGCTGCGGCAATTTCGCGAGAAAGGGCGGCGGTTACGGATGCTGTGGATACTGGCGGTCGTCGCGGCGCTTTGCCTGCTGGTGTTCCTGGCAGGGTATTTCCTGCTGGATTTCACCTGCGGACGCCGGAAGCCGGTGGACGCCTGGGATGAACAGGTGATCCACAAGCGGGGCCTGGATCCGATCAAAGGGGACATCCTGGCAGGGAAAGCCTGGCTGGAAGCCCAGCCCCGGGAGGAACTGGAGATCAGGAGCTTCGACGGGCTGTGCCTCCGGGCGCTGTTTGTCCCCCATCCGGCGGCGAAGGGCACCCTGCTGCTTTTCCACGGCTGGCGCAGCAGCTGGAAGACGGATTTCTCCGTGGCCCTTCCTTTCTACCATGCCCAGGGTATGAATCTGCTGCTGGCGGACCAGCGCGCGCAGAATTCCTCCCAGGGAAAGTATATGACCTACGGGGTGCTGGAGCAGCGGGATGTGGCCGCCTGGGTGGACTGCATGGCATCGCGGCTGGGGAAGGAGCATCCCCTGTACCTGGGGGGGCTCAGCATGGGGGCGGCCACGGTGCTCATGGCCTCGGACCTTGCCTTTGACGCGAATGTGCGGGGCGTCCTGGCCGACTGCGGCTTTACCTCCCCCTGGGCCATCATCCGCCGGGTGGCGAGCCGCTCGAAATGGATCCCGCTGGACTTGTCCTCGGCCCTGCTGAACGTCTTCACCAGGCGTTTCGCGGGCTTTGATATGAAGGAGAAAAGCACGGTGGACGCCCTTGGGCGGACGAAGCTGCCCGTGCTGCTGATCCACGGCCTGGCGGATGACTTCGTGCCCCCGGAGATGTCGCGGGAGAACTACGCCGCCTGCGCATCGGAAAAGGAGCTGGTGCTGGTGGAAGGGGCGAAGCACGGTATGAGCTTTGTGGTGGAGCCGGAGCGGGTGAAATCCGCCATCGCCGCGTTTCTGCAAAAGCATCTGACGGACGATTGATACTAATACCCAATAGAAATCTCGGATTCCCAGCGGCATAAATCGCGCCAAACTTCGTTGTCGGCCTTGACGGGCGGCAGCCCGCCTTCGTCCTCCGCCTCGTCTGACACGCT
>JAEETX010000090.1 GCA_016286665.1 Oscillospiraceae bacterium | reverse complement strand
CTGTCAGGAGGAAGCCGGCGGAGGTCCCCGTCACGGGCATGCTTACCGGGCTCCGCTCCACCGTGAGCACCCCCTCCACCGCTTTTTCCGCCTCAAGCACCGCCGAAGTCTGCATGGCGTAGGAGGATAGGTTATCCAACAGTAGAAAGCAAGCTACCGCCAGCAGCAGCACGGTCAGGGCCGTCTTCACCGGGCTGCGCAGCAGGGTGCGGAACCACAGGCCCATGGGCGGGGCCGCCTTGGGCCGGTCTTTTCGGCTGTATTGCAAGCGCAGCAAGATGACCTCCCCTTCCTTCACACGGTAAACCAGCGTCCAGCCCGGCTCCACCCGGCAGGTGCGGGCCTGGGCATTCCCGGCCGCGGCGTCCCGGCTGCCCAGGGGCAGCGGAGCGGAGCGCCGCAGCAGCTCCAGCAGGCTTTTGAGCTTCTTCGGGTCGCAGCCCTTCGCCGCGCCCCGCAGGTAATCCCGCTTGAATCGCGCCGTATAACGGAGAGAAGCCATTTACTTCTCCAAATCCTCCATGAGCTCGTCCACGCTGTCGAAGCTGCCGCTCAGGTCCTTCCCCTGCTCCGCGTCGGAAATGGCCTGCAGGGTCTTTCGGTCCACCCGCCGCACGTCGAAGGGGATGCGCTGCTCCAGCACCGCCCGCTTGAGGAACATCCGGCAGGCGGCGTTGAGGCTCAGGCCCATGTCCGCAAAGAGAGCGTCCGCTTCTTCCTTCAATTCCTTCTCCATCCGCATGGTCACATTGACCGTCGCTGTTTTCATGGGGTCGTCTCCTCCTTGGTTTTTGATCGTTTGCCCCTATGCTACCACATCTTTTTCAATTTCGCAAGTTGTTTGTACTGTTTTTATGTGCTATATCGCGCACTTTTCCACAAAAAACCGCCCTCCGGGAATTCCCGGAGGGCGTCCGATGTGTTCTCTTTACAGGATCTTCCCGATATCCATGGCGACGTTGAAGCCCAGGCGGTTGGCCTCATACACGTTCTTCGCCGCCAGGCAGTCCCCGATGGGATAGAAGACCGGCGCGCAGGAAGCGAAGGCCGCGGCGGCCTCCTGGAGGGGCCGGCGCCCCAGAGCGTTGACCACGCTGTCCGCCGGAATGGCCGCTTCCCCGTCCGCAGCAGCGCACTTCACGCTCCCTTTCTCCACCGCCGTCACCTTCGTGCCCGTTCTGGCGGGGATTTCCAGCTTGCCCAGCTGCTCCATGACGGCGGAGGAATGGCAGGAGTTGTTGGCGAAGTTCAGCCGGGGGGCCATTTCCACCACCACGGGGTCCTTCCCCAGGTTCTTCAGGTAGATGGCCAGCTCCGTCCCGGCCATGCCGCCGCCCAGGACGACCACCTTCTGTCCCAGCTTCGCGGGATCGGCGTAAGCCTCCGTCACGGGCACGGTCAGCTCCAGGCCGGGGACGGGAGGCATGGCCTGCTCCGAGCCGACGGCGGCGATGATCACGTCCGCCCCCAGCGCGGAGGCTTCCTCCGGCGTCAGGGCGTGGTTCAGGAACACCTCCACGTCGGATTTTTCCAGGCGCAGAGCCTGCCGCCGGATGTATTCCGCCAGGTGCTTCTTGAAGGGGACCTGCTCCTCACAGAGGAGGACGCCGCCCAGGCGGGCGCTCTTTTCGTAGAGCCGCACCCGGTGGCCCCGCTTCGCGGCGGTGAGGGCCGCCTGCATCCCGGCGATGCCGCCGCCCACCACCACCACATCCTTCTTCCGGGCGGGCAGGGGCGCGGTGGAATAATCCTCCTCCCTGCCGATGGTGGGATTCAGGGTGCAGCAGAACTGGCCGGAGGACATGACCTCGCTGAAGCAGTGGTAGCAGCGCAGGCAGCGGTCGATATCCCAGTCCCGCCCCGTGCGGGCCTTGTTGGGCAGCTCCGGGTCGGCGATGAGGCCCCGGGCCATCTCCACGATATCCGCCTTTCCGGAGGCGATGATCTCCTCCAGCAGGGCCGGGTCGCTCAGGGCGCCCACGGTGGCGACCTTGGACTGCTTCATGTGGGGCTTGATGGCGGCGGCAAGGCGGACGTTCACCCCATCCGGATCGAACATGGAGGGATGGGTCACGGTGAAGCGGCTGCTGCCGGCGGAGACATGGAGGATATCCACAAAGCCGTCCAGACACTGGGCGATGCGGATGCCCTCGTCGATCTCAAAGCC
The DNA here is from genome assembly GCA_016286665.1 of Oscillospiraceae bacterium. Lineage (GTDB taxonomy): Bacteria > Bacillota > Clostridia > Oscillospirales > Oscillospiraceae > UBA1774. The sequence continues at coordinate 8,812 of JAEETX010000090.1, read as the reverse complement.
GTCGGGGGTGCCCTCAAAGCCGCTGATGCGCAGCTCCACCACGATTCCGGGCACGTTTTCCTTGATGGCCTTGCAGATTTCCCGCGCCAGGCGGGTGCGGTTTTCGGTGCTGCCGCCCCACCTGTCCGTGCGCTTGTTGGTCTTTTGGGAAATGAACTGGTGGATGAGCCAGCCGTGGCCGCCGTGGACGGTGACCATGCCGAAGCCGGCCCGTTTGGCGTATTGCGCCCCCCTGACGAAATCTGCGATGGTCTCCTGAATGATCTCCTCCGTCATGGCCAGGACGGGCTTGCCGTGGAATTCCGTTTCGCTGGGCCCGTAGGTCTGGATGCCCAGGTCCTGGGCCTGGTCAGAGTGGATGCCGCCGTGCTGCAGCTCCAGGGAGGCCACGCAGCCGTGGCGGGTGATGGCATTGGTCACATAGTTGTAGAAGGGCATGCCCCGGTGGTTCTCATAGGGCAGCATGCCCCCGCCGTAGGCCATTCCCCGGCGGCTGACCCCGCCGCCGCTGATGCACACGCTGGCCGCCCCCCCCAGGGCCTTGCGCTCATAGTAAGCGCCCACCTCCGGCATCAAAAGTCCGTCGCTGTCCAGGAAGGACACCCCCGTGGGGGCGGCGAAGATGCGGTTGCGGAACAGGGTGCCCCCCGCGATGATGGGGGAAAAGAGATGGGGATATTTCTGCTCGCTCATTCGTCCGTTTCTCCTTCATATGTAATGGTTTTTCGTTTATTATACTCCCTCGCGGCGGGGATTTCCAGACTGGTGAAGGGATTTCCCGCCGGGCTCACAGGGGCTTTGCCAGGATCAGCTCCAGGGGCTGCGCATAGCCGGGAAAGGGCAGCAAAAAGCCGCCGCAGTCCCGGTAGCCCAGCTTCCGCCAGAAATGCTGTCCCTCCTCGTCCGCCTGGGTGGAGGTCATCGCCAGGCCGAAGCCCCGGGCCTTCATGTCCCGCTCCCAGCGCTCCGTCAGCGCCCTGCCGAGGCCGCGGCCCCGGGCCTCCTCGGCCACAGTAAGCAGGTGGCAGAAAGGGATGCTGTCCCAGAAGAGGCCATAACGCAGGAGCGCCAGGTCTTTCCCGGCATCCGCCAGGAGATAGACCTGCTTCGCTGTGATCTTTTGGGCGTATGTTCCCTCCGGAAGGTGCCCGTCCAGGGCCAGGCAGAACGCCAGGTCGGCCTGTGCGGCATATCGGATGGTCATGCTGTCCTCCTTACCCCGGTCCGCCTGTGCGGATATCTCCGGCATTTCTGAGACGCTGATTCCCGGGGGTATTCTATCACAGCCGCCCGGGCATGGAAAGGGCCTTGCCGGCAGAAGGGCGCATCCCGCCGGTGTGCATGACCTCACGGCGGAAGCTTCCGCCTGTTTCGGGCAGTTCCCAACGGCTCCGGTTCCCGCCATTTCCCAGAAAATCACAAGGAACGGGTAGAATTCCGACGGTGATTCCATTATACTGGTTTGCGTGATATGGATTCTGCCAAGGAGAAGAACGCATATGGAATTAAAGGGGATCGATCACAGGCTTACCGTCTGCAAAGTGACGGAGGTTTCGCAGATCAACATGGACGCCGATTTCTATTTTATCGGGAAGACGGACGAAGAACTGTCGCTGGTGTGCAAAACGGAGGACACGCCGCCAAACACGGCGGCGCGTGACGACGGATGGAGAGGCTTCCGCATTCAGGGCGTCCTCGACTTTTCCCTGATCGGAATCCTCTCAAAGCTCTCCGGCATTCTCGCAGAACACGGCATCGGCATCTTCGCCGTATCGACATACAACACAGATTATATTCTTGTGAAGGAAGAAAACTATGCGCGGGCGTTGACCGTTCTGGCTTCCGAGGGATATACCGTGGGATAGACGGGCAGGGCGAAGCGGAACGATGAAAGCCGGCGCACGGACAAAGGATGAGGATATGAGACTGTCAAGGATTTTTGAAGAAAAACCGGAAAGATGGGGATTCCGGGGGGATCCGTATTTTTGGGATTATCTGAAAGAACGCGCGGCGCAGATGGAGATGATTTCTCCCGACGAGCTGGAGAAGTGGATAAAAGAGGAATACTTTTCCGTTTCAGGCAAGGCCTTGACCGACAAATACGGCGATTTTGCCGTGGTCAAGCAGTTTGCCCACGGGGGAATGAGCTCCGGCGGCGTCGATAACCTGTGGTGGATCGATACGGGCATCCCGCTGCTGAAAAGCAGGCTGACGGCGCGCTGACAGAGCGGAACATGCCATATTTCACGGGATCCCGACAGAATGGCATTTGAGGTGATATGCAGAATGGAATACAGAATCGAGGATCTGACAAAAGAAGACGCCCGATATATCGGCGAAAAGATCAATGAAATCGTGCCGCGCGAGGTGGACGCGGACGAGGAAGAATTCATCCTCAAGATCGAGAATGAAAACGGCGAGATCATCGGCGGCTGTATTGCGGAGGCATACGAATACCGCTGGTCGAGAATGTTTCTCGACACCCTTTGGGTGGACGAACGCTATCGTCATCAGGGCCTCGGCTCCATGATCATCCGCGAAGTCGAACGCATCGCAAAAGAGAAGGGCTGCCGGGTCGTGACGCTCGGCACCGCCAGTTATATGGCAAGACCGTTCTATGAAAAACACGGCTACACGGTTTTTACGACGCTGAAAAAGGCAAACGGTTATATCAGTTACTCAATGGTGAAATACCTGGACAGGGAGACGCCGGAATACACGCCTGCAAACAAGGGCGGCGCGCGGTTCAAGGTCTCGATCGGCAGCGGGGATGATGCAGAGGTTATCGAAAACGGCATGGAAGCCTACAGCGAAGCCTACGAGCCGGAATACGAGCGCGCTGCATACAACAAGAAGTTTGTGGATAAAGACGGCCGGTTCATCGCAGGCGTGATCGCGGATGTGAACAAAGGGGCCTACGGCTTTGTCGACGCGCTGTTTGTGGAAGAAGCACTCAGGCATCAGGGCTTGGGGACCGCGCTTCTGCGGGAAGCGGAAGAATTCACAAGGGAAAACGGCACCCCCCTGGTGCTGACGAATGCGGGCGACTGGAACGTCGAATTCTTCCAAAAGAACGACTATTTGCAGAGAGGCGAGCTCAAGGACGTTCCCAAAGGGCACAACTGCTACGAGCTCTACAAGGTATTATGAGGCAGCGAAAGCGGGCCGACAGGGAGCAAGGCGAAAGGCAAAGCAGAAATAGAGCGCAATTCCGGTTGATGGGGATATCGTCAAACCGAAGTCTGTGAGGATAACAATGGAAATAGCGGAAGAAAAAGCCATATTCGACAGGGCCACGGAAAAGCTCGACCTGTATGTGCCGCTGCTCCTGAAATACAACTATGTCGTCGCCGCAAGGGAGTTCCTTCAGCCCGGCGGACCGTACGTGAGATTCGCCGTGAAGGAGTTCATGAAAGAGCTGCTGGGCGAGCTGATAAAACCCGTCGGAGAGTGGACCAGGGACCCTTATTACATCGATATGGAACCGATCTTCGAAACGGTCAAAAAGGAACTTGCAGAGCATTTTGAAGTCCGTCACGGGTTGATCGGTTATATTTTCTCGGAGTTTGTTTACGTTAAGATCAACGACATCCTGTCCTTCCGTCTGATCAGGGGACACCATGCATTCTCGATCGTCGGGATACGCGTTGACGGATTCAGCGACGACCTGGACGAGGACTGGATGGGACTAGTCGCAGAGGAAACGAACGACGAGCTGCTCGCCCTTCAGGCGAGCGGCGATTGCGAGCAAGGCTCCGCGTACTTTTTCCCGGATCAGACGGCGGCGTTCTGCCGTGTCGCCGAGCATATTTATGACAATATCGACCGCTATGCCGCCATGGCCGAGGGCAAGGCGCGGACGATGGCCGAAAAATACGGGCTGTGAAAAACGGATTGGGCATACCGATGGAAACGATAGACAAATATGTGGATTGCGGAAAAAAGGACGTGATCGGAAAGGTCCCGGAGCATCTCTGGTATGCGTGGCTCCAGCGCGCGTCGGAGGAGGACAGAGCGGACGAAGCTTTCATGAAAAAGGTCGTCGTCCGCCGGGGGGAGTGTCTCCGCTTCGCGCCCGAATCGCTGCGGTCCGACAGGAACATCGTCCTGAAAGCCGCAAAGAACTGCCCCTCCGCCTTCGTTTACGCTTCGGACGAGCTGCAGAATGACCGCAAGCTCGTCAAGCAGGCGGTCAACCTGAACAGCGGGGTCATCCGATATGTGAAAGACCGGTTCCGAAACGACAAGGGCATCGGTCTCCTCGCCGTGAGAAAGGACGGTGGGAACATCGCCTTTCTCTCCGAGGAGCTCCAGAACGATATCGACGTGATCGAGGCCTCCCTCGGCGGCAATCTCTATCATCTGCGCTACGCTTCGGAGAAGGTGCGGGGCAACAGGGAGATCGCAATAAAAGCCCTTTCCCAGTACGGGAGCGTGCTCGAATACCTGCCGGAGCGCCTCCGCGCGGACAAGGACGTCGTGACAGCGGCCGTGGGCTCGGCGTGGAACGCCCTCGCATTCGCTTCCGAAGATCTGCGCGGGGACCGGGACGTGATCCTTGCCGCCGTGAGACATGACGGATACGCGCTTCAGTTTGCGTCAGATAAACTAAAGGACGACAAAGAGATCGTCCTGACGGCGATCGGAAAATACGAAGGCGATGTACTCGAATACGCGTCGGAGCGGCTGAAAGATGACAAGGAAACCGTCCTTTCCGCCGTGGGCAGATGCGAATACTCGATCGGCTACGCGTCGGAACGGCTGAGACATGACGCCGACGTGATCTTCGCCGTCCTGGAAGCGCACCCCGGTCAGTTTGAAAACCTGCCGGAGGACGTACAGGAAAACCTGGATTATATACTCTTCGGGCTTGAAAGCGTCGTCCGGCATCTGCCCGACCCGGAGGAATACAGCTTTTTCGACGACGCGCCGAGCGAATACTACATGGATTTCGAACAGGCGGAGGACGATTTCCTCGACATGCTGGAATCGATACCGCGGGAGGTCCTGAGAGAAGATTCTTCTCTCAACGACAGGGTCTGCCGGCTCGCCGTCGAGATGAACGGCGCTTATTACAGCGAGGGAAACTATCCCTATGCGGCGGTTCACGACCGGCTCGTCCGCAGGATGGAAGCGCTTTATGAGGAAAACGATATCCCAATCCGGCCGGTCCTGAAAGACGCGATCGACGCGCTAGACAAAGAAAGCGGGGAAAAGAACGAGGCCAAATACGGCCATCTCGATCCGGAGGATCGGCTGTTTTATGAAAACCTCGACCGCTATGAAATGATTGCCGGCAGCTCGGTCCTGAAGTTCGGCGCGGAAGAGAACCGGGATTATCTGCGCCCGGACGGCGGCTTCGTGCGGAACTGCATGCAGTCTTTCGTCAAGGACCTCGTTTACGCCCGGCGGGGGCTGTACCACGAAAGCGAGCGCTGGGACGACGACGATTACGAGGTCGACCTGGACAAAGCTTACGAAGCGATCAGCGCGCGGCTGTCCCCGAAGATTCGGGTGGTGAGAGAGGCCTGTGAAGCCTACTATTCGGAAAACATTACCGTCGATGTGACGGACGGCATCCATCTGCTCCTTGTCCGAGCGGCGCCGATGAAAATCATGCAGATCTGGGTGAACAAAGCGGACTCCGAGCACGAGCACGGCAAGTGGCTCGCTCCCGACAGACTCAGCGAATTCTGCGATATGGTCGAGCACATCCGCGATATTTACGGCCAGTATGAGAAAATCGCCCTGCAGCGCGCTGCGGAACTGAGAGACAGATTCGGCCTGTGAAGCCGCCTTTCCCCAGGAAGCCGGCAAAGGCACCCGCCTGCCAATGTGTCCGGCGCGCCGCATGTTGATACGGATCCCCGAAAAAAGGGCCGACGGGTCGTGACGCCCGGCGATGCCCGTTCTATGGCAAAACCGCGCTATGAAAAACGGCCAGACCGGCTTACGGAAACAAGCTGTTTCTGCAAGCCGGTCCTTTCTCTGTTTTTTCGGGATCGCAATGCCGTTTCGGATGAACCGCAAAGGAATGCGGCTGCCGCCTTACGGTTCCTTTTCCCCCGTCACTTCGATCTGACAGGAACGCATCGTTTCCAGAGCTGCCCTGTGCTTTTCCGGCGTGACGCCAGCACAGCAGGATGCATCGACCGATATGCGGACTTCCGGCATCGCCGCCTTCAAAAGCAGCGCGTTGGAAACCACGCAGATATCCGTACAGAGACCGACGATCTCTATTTCCTCCAGGTCGGCCATCTGCGCCAGCTCCTTCGCCAGCCCCAGACTGCCGAAGGCAGGCTTTTCATAGATGCTCCCGGCATCCAGCATTGCCGCTATCTCCGGGCTGAGCTGCCATCCGGCCGTTCCGCGAACACAGTGGACAACCGGGAGCTTTCGTCCTTCCTGGGTGGAAAGATAGTCCGGCCCGTGCGTATCCATTGTGGCGTAGATCGCCTCCGGCGGATAAGCCCGCATCTTCTCCTTCACCGCCGGGACGATCGCTTCCGCCTCAGGCGTCCCCAGCGCGCCGTCGATGAAATCGTTTTGCATATCGATGACCAACAGTACTTTTTTCATTTCCTTGCCCTCCGTTTTTCCTTCCTCTTTCCTTTCCCGTACCGGCGGGGACACATGTTCCCGCAAAAGGATGTCATGAAAACGGCGTCCGTTTGCTCGCGGCGCACAGGCTTCGTTTTCCGCGAAGCTTACGCCCGGCCCTGCGGAATCGCGGTCTGCTTTCTACATCTCCGGGCTCCGGAGTTCTTCTTCCGGCTGCTCCTTTTCCGCCGCAGCCGTCTTTTCCGGCTGCTTCTGCGGCATGTTTTCTCCCGTCTGCGGCGGTTTCCTGCAGGGACTTTTCTCATCAAAGAGATTGACCGGCGTCAGCGCCTTGTTCAGCTCCTTGAGGGGGAGGGACTCCAGGGCCTTGCGCCCGGGCAGGTTTTCCCGCACCAGCTTATCCAGGGCTTCATCGGACTTGCCCGTCGTCTCCCAATTCAAACAGCACCGGATTGCCGTTTTTGTCTTTTCACGGGTTGGGGGCGTCCAGATCGATTCCCAGCGCGGAGAAAAGCCTTCCTTTCATTCGATGGGACACAAAGAACTTCTGGTCATCCGTATAGGCTTCCCAGTCGTTTGCGTTCTGTGCTGCCGGATCGATGAGTTCCTGATGGAACAGTTCGGGTCTTACAGGCATGACAGGGCCCTCCTTACATGGTAATATGGGAAAGCGGGTTTACGTTCCTGACGGACGGTGCTGCGTGCGCCTGCGGCTCTCAAAGCGGGAAGCTCACGGGCGGATTTCCCTTCCATACGGTGAAACAGGATGCGGGCAGGTTGTGCGCTAGGCATCCTGCGGCATTGCCTGAAAGGAACACAGGGAAAAATGCTCGGGCAGTTCGGCGGCGTATCCGATACCGTATTCCCGCAGCAGCGCGGAGAATCGGTCCACGTATTCCGTCACGGGCGAGCGCTGCATGATGTTGACGCTGAACGCCTCACCGACGGAGAAGATTTCAACGGAAAGGCCGCCGCTGAGGGTCAGGTCGAAATACGGAGCAACATCCAGGATATACCGGTCAAGTCCGCACCAGGGAACGCGGCCGGTATAGCTGACCTCAAACGTGTTGACCCCGATCCCGTCGAGGATCACCTGATGCATGTATCTGCGCTTCTCGGAGAGCTTCATGCTGCGGATCCTTTTTTCATTGCGAACATGCGCGTTGACGGTGAGAAGATCGTTCGCTTCATCCGCCCGGAGGATCAGACAGCCGCGGGCAATGGTGTTGAGCCTCTCCACGTCCCTGCCGCGCAGACGGTCGGGATAGATGATCGGCACGATGTTGACGTGGCACATATGGCTCAGCGGCGCCCCGAGCGCCTGACGAAACTGATGCTGCATCCCGCAGACCAGCGGCAGGTCCGTTTCCGGATGCGCATCCGCGATGGCTCTGTATATCAGGGAGGCGATGAAGGTCGCCGGGCTGCCGTCCACACTGGAGACGAAGGCCATCATGTCCTTCTGGGGAACGCGGAAGCGAAACGACGTCCAGCCGTCTACATTCTCATAGCCCTGCGGCTGGTCGCTGAGCTGAAAAACACGTTCAGGGCGGGACAGGGTCCCCAGCGGCCGCTCAGGATAAGGTTTGGCCGGATACGGGTCACCCTCCGCCTCCGCCGCGGGGATTTCGCTGCCGGCAAGCGCGATCCCGGCTGTCTCAAACCGGACGTCCGGATGCACCGTCTGCAGATAATAATACAGCAGCGTCTTGAGGAAGGGGAACATGCCGTTCCCGTCCGTAAAGAAATGCACGGTGTCCAGGTAGAGCCGGCAGCCCTCATACGCAAAGGCGAAGATGTGGAAATTGCTCTCCGCTGAACCAAGCGTGACCGTGTTCCCGCCGGGCGACACGACGAAAGGCAGATCGTTGGACTCCATGATGTATTCTTCCCCTCGCCGCGACAGCCTTACCGCGAAATACGGATACCGCTGCGCCGATTTCGACAGCGCCAGGCGAAGCGCCTGTTCGTCTATCGGCTCGGTAAGGGTGATGCCGATTCGAATCGTGTTTACCAGCTCCGTCCCGGCGGCGTAGAGAAGATTATTGACTTTCCAAATCATATGCTCATATCCTCGTCAAACACTGATTCTTTCTCTCTTTTCCCAACGATTTGGCATCCTCCATCGTATTAGTAGTGAAAGGAGGCAAGGCGAGATGTCAAACTCTTTGTTGCGTACGGACAAAGAGATTGCGGAAATCTACACACGCCACAGTAAAACTGTATATCGCGTCTGCTTTGCTTACATGAA
>JAEETX010000089.1 GCA_016286665.1 Oscillospiraceae bacterium | reverse complement strand
CAGGTGGATTCCTTCTGGTGGCGGGGCCACAGCTACTATGATCTGTGGTGGCGGGGCACCTGGGAAAAGGAAGGGGGCGGCTGCACCCTGAATCACGCCGTCCACCACATCGATATGCTCTGCTGGATGATGGGCCTGCCGGAGAAGGTCACCAGCCTGCTGGCCAACGTGGGCCATGACAATGCCGAGGTGGAGGATCTGTCCGTATCCATCCTGCAGTATCCCGGCGCTGTGGGCCAGCTCACTGCCAGCGTCGTGCATCACGGGGAGGAGCAGCAGCTTGTGTTCCAGTGTGAAAAGGCCCGCATCTCCGCCCCCTTCAAGGTCTATGCCTCCGTGGAAAAGCCCAACGGCTTCCCCATCCGGAACGAAGCGCTGGAGAAGGAGATCGCCGCCTATGCCGATTCCCTGCCGCCGCTGGAGCTGGAGGGCCACGACGGGCAGCTGGAGGATGTGCTCACCGCCCTGGAGCAGGGGCGGGCTCCGGCCATCGGCGGCGAGGACGGAAGAAGGACCATCGAGCTCATCACCGCCATCTTCAAGTCCGGCGCTTTGGGAGAGACGGTGCGACTGCCCCTGGATCCGAAGGATCCCTTCTATACCGTGTCCGGCATCATGGCCGCTGTGCCCCATTTCCACGAAAAGAATACTTCCGCTGCCGACCTGGAAGGAGAGATCACCCTGGGCAGCAGCTATCGCTGAGGAGGTCCGGCATGAAGATTTCCGACGGTATGACCTACGCGCCCAAGGGCAAACCCTGTCCGGTGGTGAAGCCGGGGGAATTCCTTTTTTCCGCCGCCCACCTGGATCACGGGCATATCTACGGCATGGTGGGGGCGCTCATCGAGGCCGGAGGCACCCTGAAATCCGTCTATGATCCCCAGCCGGAGCGGCTGGCGAAGTTCCTCAAAACCTATCCCCAGGCTGTGGCCGCCCCTTCCGAGGAGGCACTGCTGGCCGACCCGGAGACCGTCCTGGTGGCCGGAGCCCATATCACCTCGGAGCGGGGGCCCTTCGGCTGCCGGGTCATGGCAGCGGGAAAGGATTATTTCACCGACAAGGCCCCCTTCACCACCCTGGAGCAGCTGGAAGATGCGAAACGGACCGCCGCTGCCACGGGACGGAAGTACATGGTGTATTATTCCGAACGCCTCCATGTGGAGGGGGCGATCCTGGCGGGCTATATGATCGAGCAGGGAGAGATCGGAAAGGTCATCCATGTGGAAGGCCTTGGTCCCCACCGCCTGGGAGCGGCGGGAAGGCCCGCCTGGTTCTTCGAAAAGGAGAAATACGGCGGCATCCTCTGTGACATCGGCAGCCACCAGATCGAGCAGTATCTCTATTTCGCCGGGGAGGAGGATGCCCGTGTGGCTTACAGCCGCATCGGAAACTATGCCAATCCCGACCATCCGGAGCTGGATGATTTCGGGGACTGCTCCATCGTCGGCGCAAAGGGAAGCACTAACTATTTCCGGGTGGACTGGTTCACCCCCGACGGGCTCCGTACCTGGGGAGACGGCCGCACCCTCATCCTGGGGACGGAGGGATATATCGAGATACGAAAATATGTGGACATCGCCTCCCAACGGCAGGGGGGCGACCATGTCTTTCTGGTCAACGGGCGGGGCGAGCAGTATTTTGACGCCCATGGCGTCACCGGCTACCCCTTCTTCGGGCAGCTGATCCTGGACTGCCTGGAGCGGACGGAATCGGCCATGACCCAGGCCCACGCCTTCAAGGCAGCCGAGCTTTGCCTCCGCGCCCAGGCCCAGGCTGTTCGTGTGCGGTGAAGCCTTCGTCCGATCGCCGAGATATCGGAAAGGATCGGGCAAAAACGGGTCCCTGTCCGTTTTAGATCCTGATTTGCAGAGGTGAGACGATGACCTGGAAATGCCCCAAATGCGGCAGAGAATTCAGCAGAAAGGATCAGGACCATTTCTGTATAAAGCCGCAGACGATCGATGAATATATTGCCGCTCAGGAAGGATCCATCAGGCCGAGGCTCAGGCAGCTGCGGTCTATCATCCATGAAGCCATACCGGATGCGGAAGAAAAGATAGCATGGTCGATGCCTACCTTCTGGAAAGGAAAGAACCTGATTCACTTTGCTGCCTTCAAGAAGCATATCGGCCTGTATCCCGGAGATGACGCAACTGCTGCTTTTGCGGAGAAACTTGCCGGTTTTGAAGTCAGCAAAGGAACGATCCGGCTTCCGCACGATCAGGATCTGCCAGAAAAGCTGATTGCAGACATTGCGAAGTGGTGCTACGCCTCATACGCAAAATAGGCAGGCATTCTTCTGGTGCAGTCCCTGGAGCTGGTTGATATCTTTGTGAAGACAAAGCCAATGCGCTGACCAGCGGAGATTTTTCGGACTACATCCGGGAAAGCGGCATCGACGAGTTTTATACTCCGCCCTCTAAAACAGATGCTGCGAAAGCTTATCTAACCACATCAGCGTCTTCCGAAAAACCGTTTTCGACCATTCTTTACGACGCATTGCCTGTTTATCCGGGGGCTGATTTCCCCAGTGAATGGAGATCGATCCTGTTTACTTCTGAACGCGGTCCGTCAACCCGAGGCAAATTTTGATTTGACATCTATCGAAATAATTGTTGACTTTATTCCGGCCGCGTGCTATATTTGATTCGATGGTTATGAAACCAATTTCAAGATACAGCAACAGGAGAAACAGAACATGGACACTTTCATCCAGTATTTGACAGAGCAGATCGACGCAGGCAAGGCCGAAATCGCCCGGCTGGAAGAGGACGGCTGCAGGGATGATGCCGACTTTGCCAAAGTCCGGACGAATATCTACGAAGTCTGCCGGACCGTGACAAACGCACTCGCCAATCGCCCGGGCGCGGGGCCGGAAGCGATAAAGAAACAGTTTGAAAACTTTCGGACGATCTGGGGCGCAGCCCTCGCTAACGCCGGGAAACATGACGATGCAAGAAGCATTGTGATCGAAGAGGCCAAGCTGAAAGCGCTGGCGGACGTCACTGCACACTTCCCGGAGGCGGCAAAATGACACAGGAAAACGCTTTAAAAATCTTCAAGAGCCTTGCGGATACCTCAAGGCTCCGTATCGTGCAGTCCCTCACCAAAGGGGAAATGTACACGGAGCTGCTGGCTGAGCGGCTGGGGATCACGCCGTCCACCGTTTCCTTTCACATGAAGAAGCTGGAGGACGCGGGCCTTGTCATATCCCGAAAAGAGCAGTATTATACGGTATATTCCCTCAACCGGGATGTGCTGGAATCTTCTTTGTTCGACGTTGCGGCGGCGGCGCCGGAACAGATCGACGAGCAGCAAAAGAGAGAGGCGGAATACCGGCAAAAGGTGATCGACAGCTTCTTTGAATACGGGAAACTGAAAGCCATTCCCGTGCAGAGAAAAAAGAAACTGATCTGTTACGAAGTGATCGCCGAAAGCTTCACCCCCGGAAAAGTCTATACTGAGCAGGAACTGAACGACATCATCGCGCAGATCCACGAAGATTACTGCACGATCCGCCGGGATATGATCGGCGAAGGCATCCTGCGCAGGGACGGCAGCGAGTATGTCCGCATGAAATGAAAAAGCCCGGACAGGAACAGCAGAGACCGGGAAGGAAGCGGCGCTTTGCTGCCTGTTTCCTTTCTTGCAGGTCTTGTAATCCTGCTTTCTGCCCAAAACCCGACCTGCCGGCCGCCCTTGCAGCGGCCGCGGCCGGCTGCCGCGGCAAGGCGCAAAAGGACTATTCCATCGAATGAGGAATCTGCATGCGTACAGTCACTTATCCGATCCATCCGGATTTCCGGATCCTGTCCGGCATTCATCCTCCGCTGAACCGAAAGACGATCCCGATCATCCAGAAAGCAATGAGGCTGCTGTATTTTCAGCAGAGGTCAGACCGCGCCGTCAGGGTGGAGCGTATCCGGATCCCGGCAGCGGAGGGGCGGACTGTCCGGGCGCTGCTCTATATGCCCAGAGGCAGAGCGGCCGGCGGATTTCTTCTGTTCTGCCATGGCGGCGGCTATGCCTTTCCGGCTGCGCCCTATCATTATCGGCTTGCCCGGATGTATGCGCAGGGGGCCGGGTGCGGCGTCCTGTTCCCGGACTATCGCCTTGCCCCCCGCGATCCCTTCCCCGCCGCGCCGGAAGACTGTTTTGCGGCCTACCGCTGGCTTCTTGCGCACGCGAACGGGGCCCCGACGGCCGTATGCGGCGACAGCGCCGGCGGAACGCTGGCAATGGCGGTCACGCTCATGGCGATCGACCGTCACCTGCCCGTACCCTGCGCGCAGCTCCTGGCCTATCCGGCCGTCGGCAATTGCGGCGAGACGGAGTCGATCCGGCTATATACGGACACCCCCATGTGCAATACCGGGGACATGAACACCTACGGCGAATGGTACGTTCAGGACGAGACGGCGGGCAAACTGGCCTATCGCTCGCCGATCGAGGCAGAATCCTTGCAGGGCCTGCCCATGACCTATATCGAAACGGCGGAATTTGACTGCCTGCGCGACGGCGCCATCCTGTACGCGGAAAAGCTGCGGGAAAACGGGGTCCCGGTGGAGCTCCGCAACACGGCGGGCACCGTACACGGCTATGACATGATCCTGAAAAGCGGCATTGTAAAGGACCTGATAGAAAAGCGGATCCGCTTCCTGAAACGGGCGTTCCGGTAGGCTCCGGCCGGAATCCGTTATCCGTCTTTTACGTTTTATGAGGCAGCCCCGACAGAAAAGCGGGTTCTCCGAAATCCGCGCGAGAAGGACACGGCAGCGAGGTTCACATGATGAGGTGAGGTGCGATCTATGGAACTCATGGATATTATTCTGAAGCGGCGCAGCATACGGAAGTACACGGGCGAGGACATCCCGGAAGAAACGCTTCATCAGATCCTCCGGGCGGGACTCCTTGCGCCGACCAGCCGCAATCTCAGGCCCTGGGAGTTTTACGCGGTCAGAGATAAGGAAACGCTGAGGCGGCTCTCTGCGGCGAAAACCGCGGGCGGCGGGATGCTTGCGCAGTGCAGCGCGGCGATCGCCGTATTCGGCGACAGCGAAAAGGCGGACACCTGGGTCGAGGACTGCTCCATCGCCATGTCCTTCATGATGCTCATGGCGGAGGAAAAGGGCGTCGGCAGCTGCTGGGTGCAGATCCATTTCCGGACGGACGCCTCCGGAAAAGCGGCGGAGGAGAATGTGCGGGAAATCCTGGCAGTTCCGTCCCGCTTCCGCATCGCCGGCATTCTGTCCCTGGGCATTCCGGCGGAAGAAGCGAAGGCGCACACCCTGTCTGACGCGGATTGGGGCAAAGTCCACAGAATATGAGTGGAAGAAGGCAGCGCATATGATCGTCACATTCCAAGGTAAAACGCCTCAGATTTCCTCCGAGGCTTTTGTGGCAGAAACCGCGGCCCTGATCGGGGACGTGACCGTCGGGCCGGACAGTTCCGTCTGGTTCGGAGCCGTCATTCGCGGGGATTGCAGCCGGATCACCGTGGGCCGCGGCGCCAACATCCAGGATAACGCCGTCCTGCATACGGAGATCGGTCATCCGCTGACCATCGGAGACAATGTCACCATTGGCCATGGCGCTGTCGTCCACTGCGCCTCCGTCGGCAGCAACACGCTGATCGGCATGGGTGCGATCTTATTGGACGGCGCGGTCATCGGCGATCACTGCGTGATCGGTGCAGGCGCCGTGGTGAAAGAAAATACGGTCGTTGCATCCGGAACCATGATGGTGGGCGTCCCGGCAAAATGTGTGCGGGAGCTTGGCTCGGAGCAGCTTTCCCTTCTTGATGGCACGCCGCCTTATGTCGCACTGTCCAAAGCGTATCTTGAAGGGCACAGCGCAGCGGAATAGGGTCCATCGACGACTGCTGGAAGGGTCCTTTCAAGAGCGCGGACAGACTGTGCGAAAACATCAGATGCCTTACGGGAGCGTTGTAAAATGCAGCGCTCCCGATGGTTTATCGGGCGCCATTTCGGCCCGCCCGTCTCCGGATTTTCTCCGGCGGTCCGGTCTTGAAAGGCCGTGTGATACATGGTAGAATTTACTTAATACTATGCTTTCTATGCTTTGCAAGAAAACCTGCCGCTCAGGAAAGGATGATCCGATATGCAGGAACGCTATCCCGCGCTGTTCTCCCCCGTGAAGATCGGCAGTGTGACGCTGAAAAACAGGGTGGCGATCGCCGCCATGGGCGGCACCAATCTGCTGCTTCCCGGCACGGGTGAGTTCAACCCCAATGTAAGGGACTATTATCTGGCCCGCGCAAAAGGCAACGTGGGGCTGATCATCCCCGGCGTCACGTTTGTGCATACCGGCGGCTGGCTTTACAATAAAGAAGCCGCGTTTCTCGGCCCCATCAGGGACCTGATGGACGAGATCCACGCTTACGGGACGAAGTTCTTCTTCCAGCTGGGAGCAGGCTTCGGGCGGGCCGAGCATGTGCCGGAAGGCGACCTGGATAAGGAAACGCTGTCCCGGCTGGTGTCCGCCTCGGACGATATGCCCAACGTGTGGAGGCCGGAAATCAGACACCGCGGCCTTACGGCGGAGGAGATCCGCCAGTTCGTGGACGCATACGGAAAGTGCGCGCTGATGTGCAAAAGAGCCGGGATCGACGGCGTGGAGATCCACGCCGTTCACGAAGGCTATACGCTGGATCAGTTCGCCACCGCCTGCACGAACCGCCGGACCGACGAATACGGCGGCAGCCTGGAAAACCGCTTCCGTTTCGTCACCGAGGTGATCCGCGAAATCAAGCGTACCTGCGGCGAGGACTATCCGGTAATGGTCCGCTACAGCGTCGCCAGCAAAATGCGCGGCTTCAACAAAGGCGCCCTGCCGGGAGAAGCCTACGAGGAATTCGGCCGGAGCATGGAAGAAAGCCCCGCCGCCGCCCGGCTGCTGGTGGCCGCCGGTGCGGACGCTCTGAATGCGGACAACGGTTCCTATGACGCCTGGTGGTGGGCCCATCCCCCGGTCTATATGCCGCAGCACTGCAACTTCCCGGAGGTCGCCTACCTCAAAAAGTTCGTGGACGTCCCGGTATTCTGCGCCGGGCGGATGGAGGATCCCGCCTTCGCGGAGAAGGTCATTGCCGCAGGGGAGATCGACGGCATCTCCGTCGGCCGTCAGTTCCTGGCCGACCCGGAGTGGCTCAACAAAGCCAGAGAGGGCCGGGAAGCCGATATCCGTCCCTGCATCGCCTGCCACAACGGCTGCTTCGCCATCGGGGGGATCCCGAAGCCCGGCAGCAGCGGACGGCCTACTGCCCATTGCGCCCTCAACCCCGTCACGCTGGAGGAGCGCAATTGGGTGCTTACACCCGCCGAAACGAAAAAGCGGATCGCCGTCGTCGGCGGCGGCGTGGGGGGCATGGAATGCGCCCGGATCCTGACTCTGCGCGGTCATAACGTGACGCTGTTTGAGAAGTCCGGCACGCTGGGCGGGGTCTTCATCGCCGCTGCCGCTCCGGATTTCAAGGAAAAGGACAAGCAGCTGCTCGCCTGGTACCGGCGGCAGCTGGAAACCCTGGGTGTGGATGTGCGCCTGCATACCCAGGCCGGTCCGGAAGACGTGGCCGGATTTGACGAGGTCATCGCGGCGACCGGCGCCAGTCCCCGAAAGCTGGACCTGCCGGGCCTGGAAGATGCGCGGGTGATCGAGGCCATCGAATACCTGAACGGTGTGAAGGAAGCCGGGGAAAGGACCGTCGTCATCGGCGGCGGGCTCACCGGTGTGGAGATCGCCTATGATCTGGCTCTGAAGGGCAAGAAGCCCGTGATCGTGGAGATGCAGAAGGATATCCTGCTGGTGCCCGGTCTTTGCGCCGCCAATTCCAATTATCTGCGGGAGATCATCCGCTATTACGGCATACCGGTATATGTGAACGCTTCGCTGGCGGGCGTAACGGACGATGGCGGTTTCCGCGTCCGGATCAGGGAGAAGGACGCGGCGGAGGAACGCCTGCTGGAAGCGGACAGCTGCATCCTCAGCGTGGGCTACGTCCCCTCCCGGCAGCTGGCCGACGACCTGCTGGCATCCGGCTGCCCTGCCGACAGGCTCCACATCGTCGGCGACGCGCACAAGGTGGAAAACCTGATGAGCGTCATTTGGGAATCCTACGAGCTCTGCTACAGGCTCTGACCGCAATAAGGCAAAGCGCCGGCGGAGAAGACGTCTTTTTTGCCATTTCAGAAGCAATTACGCCCGCGGATGCGGGCAGGATCATCGGAGGCGCCACATGGATCACAGTCTGCTGCGGGAACTGCCCAATATGAACCGTTTGCTGGAGCATCCCCTGTTACTGGGAGAAAACCGGACGCTGGTGAAGCTCGCAGCGCGGAAGCTGCTGGATGAGCTTCGCGCCGATATACTGGCCGGAAAACGGGATACCCTTCCCTCCCCGGACCGATGCGCAACCCTGGTGCTGGAAAAAATGAAAGCAGACCGCAGGCCCGGTCTGCGGGGCGTGGTGAACGCTACCGGGATCGTGCTGCACACGAACCTGGGCCGCGCTCCCCTCGGGAAAGAGCTTTACGCCCTGGCGGAAGACGTTTACTGCGGCTACTCCAATCTGGAATACGATATTCCTTCCGGGACCCGGGGCAGCCGCTACGCCCACATCGAGGGGCTGCTCTGCTTTCTCACGGGGGCGGAGGCCGCCATGGTGGTGAACAACAATGCGGGGGCGGTGTTCCTGATGCTCTCCGCCCTGGCGGCGGGAAAACAGGTGGCCATCTCCCGGGGGGAACTGGTGGAGATCGGCGGTTCCTTCCGCATCCCGGACATCATGGCCGCTTCCGGCGCGCTTCTCACGGAGGTGGGCACCACCAACCGGACACGCCTGAAAGATTATGCCCGCGCCGTCCAGGACGGAGCGGAGGTCCTGCTGAAGGTCCACACCAGCAACTATGAGATCGTCGGCTTCACGGAATCCGTCGATGTGGAAGCCCTCAGCGATCTTGCGAAGGAGCACGGCCTTCCCCTCCTTTACGATATGGGTTCCTGCTTTCTTTTTGACCCGAAGCTTCCCTGGCTGCGGGATTGCAGGACCGCGCGGGACGGCATCCTGCAGGGCGCGGACGTGATCTGCTTCTCCGGCGACAAGCTCTTCGGCGCGGCCCAGGGGGGCATCCTGGCGGGCCGGAAGGAGCTGATCGCCGCCATGAAGGCCCACCCCCTGGCAAGGGTCCTGCGCCCGGATAAGCTGACGCTGCAGGCGCTGGAGGCCACGCTGGATCTCTGCCGCTGCCCGGAGGAAGCCATGGAGCGCATTCCCGCGCTGCGGATGCTCGCAGCCGGGGAGGAAACGCTTCGGGACCGGGCTTCCGATCTTGTCCGACAGCTGCGGGAGCTGCGGCCGGATTGGGATATCCGGCTGCGGAAAACGGCGGATGAGGCCGGCGGCGGTTCCCTACCCAACGTGTCTCTGCCCGGCTTTGCGGCGGCGATCGTGCCGAAAGGGCGGAGCGTGGACGCCCTGGAGGAAGCCCTGCGCCTCTCGGAAACCTGCATCGTTTCCCGCATTCACGAGGGAGAGCTGCTGCTTTCCGTGCGCACGCTGCTGCCCGGAGACGAGGCGCGCATCGCCGCCGCCGTGGCCGCGCTGCCGGAATGACCGCGCAGAGAAGCGTAATACCGAATCCGGATACGAAAAGGGACTGCAAGAAATGCAGTCCCTTTTCTTGTTTGGATTTCTGCGCTGCCGGGAAGCTATGCTCCCAGCTGGCGGTAGAGGAACAGAACCACGTCGCTGCGGGGGCAATCCACGCCCGGCGCAACGGTGACGTCCAGCCCATCCAGCAGGCCGGATGCTCTGGCCCAGTCCTCCGACTCCTTGCCCCGTCCGTTGGCGCCGACGCCCATGGTACGGTAGAGGAAGGTGATGATGTGGGCCGTGGAGCAGGTCTGGTTGGGGGTGAAGTGGGCTTCGTCGGTTCCGTTGGTGATGCCCTTCTCCACCGCCCAGAGGACCGCCTTGTAGAAATACTTGCCCTCGGTCACGTCCTCGAAGGGATTGGCTGTGCTCGTCGGCTCCGGGCAGCCCATGGCGCGCCAGAGGAAGGTCACGGCCTGGCCGCGGGTGACGGTGTTGGCGGGGCCGAAGTGGGTATCGTCGATGCCGTTGGTGACCTGGGGCTCCGCTTGGTAGGCCCACAGGACCGCATCGTAATAGTAATCCGACGCGCGCACATCCCGGAAGGGATTGACCGCAGTCTCCCCCTGCCCCGCTGCCGAAGTAATGACGGTGCTCCTGCCGCCGTTGTAACGGCCCCAGGCGCCCCGTCCGCTGGCCCTGGCCGTCATGCCGTCGTTGAACCAGAAGAAGGTGGTGCTGCCGCCCAATGCGGTGGCGATCGCCTCCGTCCCGTCCAGCTCCAGCGCGTTTTTCAGCGCGTTGACGGCGCGGACCCGGAAGAAGCACTCCGTGCCCTCGGGCATGTTGTAGAAGGTGAAGCTGCGCTTGTCGAAGGCCTCCGTACCGGCTTCCACCGTGTAGATGCGGTTGCCGGCGCTGTTTTGCAGGATCCCGAAGAAGCCTCCGCCAACGTCCACATGGTTATAGACGCTGTAGGACGCGGCCGCATAGCAGTTGCCTTTGGCGTTGCCCAGGTCGGCTCCGCCGTCCGGCGCGTTGGTAACGGTAAAGAATTGGATGTTGCCGCCATGTTGATAAGAGATCTGATAGGCCATGATGGGCAGATTGCCGTCGTCCTCCGGGGGGTCCCAGGTGACGGTGACATTCTGACGGTTTGGCATGCTGCCCGCGGTGACGGTGATGTTCACATTGCGCGGCGCGGAGGGAAGATGGCTCCCGTCCGCCTGCCTGGAGGAGGGCACCAGGTAGCTGCCGCCCGAATCCTCACTGCGGATCAACACGTAGTTAAAACCGCTGCTGCCCATTAGCAGGCACCAGTCTCCGTTTTCCATGGTCTCCGGCGAAGCCGCCTCGCGGTAGCCCGACACGGAGGAAGGGGGATCCAGCTTCGCGTAG
>JAEETX010000140.1 GCA_016286665.1 Oscillospiraceae bacterium | reverse complement strand
CAAAGCCGGGAGCCTGAATGACCATCTCGCCCGTGTCCCAGAGCTTCATGGCCCCCGTTTTCCTGCCATCCAAATAGCCATTCCAGATGTAGTTATCGCCGGAGACCAAACGCTGATCCCGGTAGGTAACAGGCAGATTGCTCTCATCAATACTGGGATGCGCCACGTCCTTTGGACGGATCATGCCGGGGGGCACGCTGTTCATATCCCCAGACATGGCGATGCGGAAGCCCATGCCCGCGCCGCCGTCGATGCTGCGGATCTGGCGGCCCACGATGGTACGAGAGCTGTCGGGGGAGGTGCCGCCGTAGGTGCCGCCCCGGCGGGTCTTCTGCTGGTGGAAGGGTCCTTCCGGGCCGATGGGGTCCACACCGCCCACATAGGAACCTGCCCAACTGTTGTAGACCCACTCCTCCGCATTGCCGCAGAGGTCGTAGATGCCCAGGATGTTGGGCTTCTTGGTCTTTACATTCTGGACGGAAGTGCGGCTGGCCACCACCTCGTCGTGGATATTGGAGCCCGCGAAGAGATATTTATGGTTGTTGCCGGGATAGTCCGCGTTGCCTTCCCTGCCGGGGTTGCCCCCCTTGGCGGCGAATTCCCACTCCGCTTCCGTGGCCAGACGGTAGGTCCTGCCCGTCAGGTTGTAGAGCCGGGTGAGGAATTCCTGCACCTGATAAAAATTCACCTGCTCCTTGGGCCGGTTGGCGTCGAAGCCGGGCTTCCCCAGACCCATGACCGCATTCCACATGCTGACGGTGACTTCCGTTTCCCCGATGTAGAAATCGCTGACGGTCACGTTCCGCACCGGATCTGCATTTCCCGGTCGCTGGGAAGCGTCGGAAGCCTCCCAGCCCAGGGTGAAGGTGCCGCCCTCCACGAAGACCATGTCGAAGGAGGTGTCGAATTTGACCCCCGCCATATCGGTGGTGAGGGTTTCCGTGAAATGGTCCCCCGAGACGAGACCCGCAGCCGCAGGGGCGGCCGACGTTATTCCCGGGAAGACCGCCAGCAGCATCACCGCCGCCAGCAGGATAGAGAGCATCTTCTTTTTCATCCGCTTCGATTCTCCGCCTTTCTCATGAGTTTTTCAGTCGGGTCACTATGAATTTTGTCTCTCACACAATATAGCAGAATATCCAGCCGCTGGCAAGATATTTATGTAAAACATCATCGAAATGCACAAAAAAGGCCTGCTGCAAAATGCAATTGCCGCCGGAATACTAGTCCGCCGCTTTGTTCGCCCCGAATCTGGCCTCAAAAGCAAGGAGGATCTCCTTCAGGTCTTCCGGCAGATAGCCCAGAGCCCTGACCCGCAGGCTTTCGGGGATGCCGAAATAGGGCCCGGCGATGCTCCCGGCGATGGCGGCCTGGGTATCGCTGTCCCCGCCCAGGGATATGGCGCCTCGAATGGCGTCCTCGAAGCTCTCCGATTCCAGAAAGGCCTGGATGGCCTGGGGGACGGAGCCCTGGCAGGTCACGTCGAAGCGGTAGTGAGGCCGGATCTCCGCCAGGGTCTCCTTCAAGGGATAGTAATTCCGCCGCACATGGTCCCGGATGGCCTCCTTGTCCGCCCCCGTCCGGGCAAGATAGACGCAGGCGGCCACGGCCCGGCCCCCCTTCATCCCCTCCGGGTGGTCGTGGGTCACGGCGGTGATGGCGTCGGCATTCCGCAGCGCCTCCTCCAGGCTCCCCGCCGCCCAGGCCGCGGGGCTAATGCGCATGGCGGCGCCGTTGCCGTAGCTGTGGTAGGGCTTCGGTTCTTCCGTGAACAGCCAGCGGACGAAGGTGCCGCCGTAACCGGCGTCGGGATAACGCCGCCCCACCCGCTGCATCCAGTCCACGGCGTTGGCGGACAGCTCGCTCCCCTCTTCGGCAGTTTCCAGCAGGGCCCCCGCCGCCGCCAGGGTCATGGCCGAATCGTCCGTGAAGCGGCACTTTTCCCCCCGGTAGTCCCCGAACAGAGGAAAATCCTTTGTCTTGACGCCGCCGAATTCATAGACGGAACCGGCGATATCCCCAATGATCGCTCCGAGCATATATATCTTCTCTCCTTTCCCCCGGTTGACGCTTTCGGCGGACCGGGGTATACTGTGGTCAAAAGAATTTGTTGGAGGAATGAACGATGTCGCAACTTACCGACGCTATCCCCGG
>JAEETX010000139.1 GCA_016286665.1 Oscillospiraceae bacterium | reverse complement strand
CGGACATGACGGCCATGGGCCTGCTGGAGCAGCCCCACACCTCCGCCGGGCGCATCCCCTCCCCCCAGGGCTACCGGATCTACGTCAACGAGCTGATGAACGAGCATCGCCTCAGCCTGGAGGAGACCCAGCGCATCAACGACGCCCTGAAGCAGAAGATGGCGAAATTCGACGACCTTCTGGCCGACGCGGGCAAGCTGGTGAGCGAAATGACCAGCTACCCCGTCTACACCGCCGCCGCCCCCAGCCTGAGCCACGTGATCCGGCGTTACGACCTGATCCGGGTGGACGCCGGTACGGTGATCGCCGTGGTCCTGCTGGACGACGAAAGCGCCGTGAACCGGGTGATGCGCTTCCCGGAGGGGATCGACGAGGGCCTGGTGAAGAAGATGGTCACCGTGTTCAACGCCAGCTTCACGGGCATCCCTCCGGAGCAGATCGACGCCGCCCTGGTGCAGGCAGCCGAGCGGAGCCTGGGGGACGAAAGCGGCGCCGTGGCGGCCCTGGCGGCCTTCGCGGTGCAGGCTATGACCCCCGTCCAGCCGAACCGCCCCCAGCTGGTGGGCGCCAGCAATATCCTCAGCCTCCCGGAATACCGGGACGTGGACAAGGCCCAGAAGCTCATGGATTACCTCTCCGACAAGAACGTGATCCGGGACATGCCCCAGGACGGGGAAGGCGGCGTCCGCATCCTCATCGGGCCGGAAAACGTGGCCGAGGAGCTGCAGGACAGCGGCGTGGTGCTGGCCTCTTACGATATGGGCAACGATATGCGGGGCGTCATCGGGGTCGTGGGCCCCACCCGCATGGACTATGCAAAGGTGGCCGCCTATCTGCGGGGCATCGCCATGGGGATGCAGCGGGCAGCCCTGGCGGGCATGCCCCAGCCGCCCCCGCAGCTGACGGCGGGCACCGAACATGATGGAGAGAAGAGATAGCCATGGACGAGGAAAAGAAGAATCCGGAGACCGCCGAGGAGGCGGAAGCAGCGGAAACGGAATGCAAAGAACCCCAGGCCGCCGAGGCGGAGACCCCGGAAACCGAGGAGGCCGCCGTTCCGGAAAAGGAGCGGAAATTCGGGCGGAAAAAAGAGAACGAGCTGAAAAAGAAGCTGGAGGCCCTTAAGGCGGAGACGGAAGCGGCCCTTAAGGCGGAGAAAGACAAATACCTGCGCCTGGCCGCCGAATACGACAACTACCGCCGCCGCAGCCAGAAGGAGAAGGAGACCACCTATTCCGACGGCAAGGCCGACACGGTGCTGCAGCTCCTGCCGGTATACGACAACCTCTCCCGCGCCCTGAAGGCGGAATGCTCCGACCCCAATTTCTACAAGGGCGTGGAGATGACCATGACCCAGCTGCTGGGCATCTTCGAGAAGCTGGGGGTCACCCCCATCGAGGCGGAGGGGCAGCCCTTCGACCCGGCGGAGCACAACGCAGTGGTCCACGTGGAGGACGAGGCACTGGGCGAGAACGTCGTGGTGGAGGAATTCCAGAAGGGCTTTAAACTGAACGACAAGGTCATCCGCTTTGCCATGGTAAAAGTGGCAAACTGACGATAGAGTGCAAATAAGGAGGAATTGAATCATGGGTAAGATCATTGGTATAGATTTGGGTACTACGAACAGCTGCGTCGCCGTTATGGAAGGCGGCGAACCCGTCGTCATCGCCAACGCGGAAGGCAGCCGCACCACCCCCTCGGTGGTGGCCTTCTCCAAGACCGGCGAGCGCATGGTGGGCCAGGTGGCCAAGCGTCAGGCCGTCACCAACCCCGACCGCACCGTGAGCTCCATCAAGCGCCACATGGGCTCCAACTACAAGGTGAACATCGACGGCAAGAATTTCACGCCCCCGGAGATCAGCGCCATGGTCCTCAGCAAGCTGAAGGCCGACGCCGAGAGCTACCTGGGCGGCACCGTCACCGAGGCGGTCATCACCGTCCCCGCCTACTTCAACGACAGCCAGCGGCAGGCCACCAAGGACGCGGGCAAGATCGCGGGCCTGGATGTCAAGCGTATCATCAACGAGCCCACCGCCGCAGCCCTGGCCTACGGCCTGGACAAGGAGACCGACCAGAAGATCATGGTCTACGACCTGGGCGGCGGCACCTTCGACGTCTCCGTGCTGGAGATCGGCGAGGGCGTCATCGAAGTGCTGGCCACCGCCGGCGACACCCACCTGG
>JAEETX010000138.1 GCA_016286665.1 Oscillospiraceae bacterium | reverse complement strand
TTTCCTGCCCTACCATGTCTACGGGGAGAGCAAATACAAGATGATCGGCCGCCGGTATCCCCTGCATGAACTGCGGAAGCTGACGGAGGAGGAGATGCAGCGTGCCATGGACATCATGAAGGAGAGCGGCGTCCCCTGCACCATGTCCAAGCACTGACAGCAAAAAAGCGCCGGAAGCGGCGCTTCCGGCGCTGTGTATGCGCTGGGTCAGGAATCCTTTGAGGTGTAAACGCGGATATCTTCGCCCGCGTCGTGATTGGAGATCGTGATCGTCTGATAGGGGATGACGATGCCGTTTTCATCAAAGGCCTTCTTCACCAGGATGCGGGCGTTGCTGGCTGCCGAGGCAAATTCCCTGGCGTCCCGTATGGGGAGAAAGCCCAGCAGAGATATGCCGCTGGCGCCGAAGCCCGTGACCAGCACCTGGGGAGGCGCCGAGCCTGCGCACAGCGGGTGGGTGGCCAGGGCCTTGCCCATCACCCGCACCGCTTTGTCCAGGTCCGTGTCGAAGCTTACGTCAACGCTGATGGGCACCTGGGGCAGAGAGCCGCTGCCATAGTCGATGTTTTCCACGATGGCGGAGCCCATGATGGCGTTGGGGATCAGCGCCCGGGTGTAAGTGACCGTCCGTATGACGGTGTGGCGGAGGGTGATATCCTCCACGTAGCCGGTGATGTTCTTCTCCGTCAGGATGACCCGGTCCCCCACGTCGAAGGGCTTGAAGAGCGTGAGGAACACGCCGTGGATCAGATTGCCGAAGCTCTCCTGGGCTGCGAAGCCGATGATCACGGCCAGCACGCCGGAGCCCGCCAGAATAGTCGTGAGGGTTCCGGCCAGACGGGGGATCTGATTCACCGCGGTGATGAAGCCCAGCACGTAGACGACAGCGACGATGAATTTCACCAGCATCTTGTGGCTGACGCGGCCGCTGTATTCCTTTTGCCGCGAAGCCAGCTTTTTCAGCAGCTTGTTCAGCAGGGTTTTCAGCAGTCTGGCCAGCAGGGCGGTGGCAATGAGGATCGCGGCGACGATCACGAGGGTCTTTATCGTCGGGTGGGCATCGAACAGCTCGCGCATGGTCACACCCCTTCCAAAGATATGATTTCCTATTATAGCATACCGCTGCCGGTTTGAAAACCGCAGATGGCGGCGCAGAGCAAAAATCCCTTTGATCCTTCCGGCGGAATGCCGGGATTATGAGTTCGGGTTTTCCAATATTCAAAATAAACATGATTTTGGAGGAACACTATGAGCATCAACGTGGGTATCAATGGCTTCGGCAGGATCGGCCGCCTGGCGATCCGTGCAGGCAGGGAACTGGGCGGCTTTTCTTTCAAGGCGATCAACGACCACAAGAAGCCGGAGCAGCTGGCGTATCTGTTCAAGTATGATACCGTCTTCGGCCGGTATCCCGGCGAAGTCTCCTTCACCGACGACAGCATCATCGTGGACGGGGAAGAGATCCGGGTATACAACTGCAACGACCCGTCGGAGATCCCCTGGGCGGAAACCGGCGCCGAGTATATCATCGAATCCACCGGCAAATTCAAGAAGGTGAAGGACGCCTCCAAGCATCTTGCGGGCGGCGCGAAGAAGGTCATCGTCACCGCGCCCTCCGACGAAGCGCCGACCTTCGTCATGGGCGTCAACCATCTGGATTACCGGCCCGAGATGAACATCGTGTCCAATGCCTCCTGCACCACGAACTGCCTGGCGCCTCTTGCGAAGATCGTCCACGACGCCTTCGGCGTCCGCAACGGCGTCATGACCACGGTACATTCCGCCACCACCAACCAGAATACGGTGGACGGCAAGCCTCCCAAGGACGACTGGCGCATGGGCCGCGCCTTCGCCGCCAACATCATTCCCACCTCCACCGGCGCCGCCAAAGCCGTCGGTAAGGTGCTGCCCGATCTCAAGGGCAAGCTCACCGGCGTAGCGCTGCGGGTGCCCACTCTGGACGTTTCCATGGTGGACCTGGTGGTGAATCTGGAAAAACCTGCCACCTACGAGGAGGTCTGCTCGGAGATCAAGCGGGCCTGCGAAAACGAGATGAAGGAATACTTCGGATATACCGACGAGCCCTTGGTCTCCACGGACTTCACGGGCATCAGCATCGGCGGCGTCTTCGACGCCAATGTGGGTCTGGCTGTGGACGATCAATTCATGAAGCTCTTTGCCTGGTATGACAACGAGTATGG
>JAEETX010000088.1 GCA_016286665.1 Oscillospiraceae bacterium | reverse complement strand
CTGAAGACTTATCGATGATTATGGAGGAATTGAAAAAAAGTGACACAATCAATGATTAGCTATCCCTTTTCGGAAACCCTGTCACTCATTTTTCAAATGTTTCCTAGTCAACCGATTAACCTTAGAGAAGTATGTAGCGAATTTGGCATTCGAATTGTACTAGACAAACGTCTGAAAAAAGAAGGTTATTTGGCGTGTGCAGAAGGAGAAAAGCTGATTTTTGTAAGCTCTAATGTAGTTAATCATCATAGACGGCGCTTTATAATTTCACATGAAATCGGACATTTTCTATTGCACAGAAACAAGCTATTTGGATGCTCCGATATTCTCGAGAGTCGAACAATAATCTTTAATTCTCATGATCAAGAATCTGAAGCAAATTGTTTTGCTTCGGAATTACTATTGCCAAGAGAGTCTCTGATTAGTTGGATTCCAAATCGCAGATTGTCTTTCGAGGATATCCGAAAAATAGCCTCAGCATTCGACATTTCGATTACCTTTTCTGCACTAAAAGCTGTGCAATACTCAAAAACAGAAGATGAAATACTATTGTGCTATGATGGGCAAAAGCTCAAGTGGTATTCAATAGCAAACAATGCTGTACGTCGCAACCAAGTACCAAAAGAATGTCCGATTCCAAATATAATTCAGAAATACTTACCGGAAGAAATCTCTGGTGTGTGGGATGAGATATATAGTGGTTGCGTTCATCATGAGTATTTTCATCCATATGGTAATCAAACCCTTATTCTATTATCAGGAGACAGGAAATAAGTGTTGTCCGCATCAGACAGAGTAAGACAGAGGGGGAACCTGTGTATCAAGTTCCCGTCGAATTCTGCGTCTATAGCGATAATTTTCATACAATCGGGATGCGAACATTGTGCGCCGGGATGCAAACAATCTTGGAGGCACTCGGTTCCCATCCGGCGGGGTGCAGCTCACGCGGCAGGGACGAGTGCCACGCCCCTAGCCGATTGTGATTGCCATTTTATCCCACTTCAAGAACAAATCAAAAACGCAGACGAAAAACGCCCGGAGACCCTTGAAATATAACGCTTTGTGCCAGCTTCGTCTGTCACATGGTGACTAGAAACTGGCCCGCGTGGGAGAGCGTTCGGTTCGCATCCGAGAGGTCGAGGGTTCGAATCCCTTCATCTCCACCATATTAGGACGGTAATTCTGATAGAATTGCCGTTCTTTTCTTTTTGTGGTAAAATGATACAAACAGACGAGGTTGATGACGCTTTGCCATTCCGGGTGACGATTGGTAACCAGATAACAGATCGGGAATTACTGGGGGAAAAATCCATGTGGTGTCTGTCAAGCGATAAAACTGAGCCGATTATAAAAGCAAGAAATCAAATCAACAGCGCACACAGAGAGTGCCATTTACATCTTCCGGAGACAGCGATCGTTTTCTTTATGAGTAAAGGCATTGAGTATCTGTGTGACAACCATAATGCGCAGGAATTGCCAGAGCCCTTTCCCCGATTTCTGAATCGATGCCCTGTTTGGGAGATTGCTGAATATCGGGTTTGTTTTCTGGATGGCGGCCGTGGCGCGCCACAGGCCTGTGATACGGTGGAAACGCTTGCCGCACTTGGCGTGAAGAATATCATTTCAGTGGGTATGTTCGGTGCATTTGATCCGCAGATAAAGATTGGAGAGATTATTACACCGGATAAAGCTTTTGTAGAAGAGGGAACGTCGCTCCATTACTACGAGTCCCTTGAATACTCAATCCCCAGCATACGGCTGCATAAGATCGCCTCATCCAAGATGCATATCAAAACATACCCGATTGTTTCGACCGATGCAGTGTATCGTCAGACCTTTTATAAAGAACAGCTATGGCGGGAAAAGGGTGCTGTCGGGGTTGACATGGAGACATCTGTTGTTTTCAGCGTATCCAGTTTTCTCGGGTTGAATTCCGTAGGTCTTCTAATGGCATCGGATGTTCACCCTTTGAATCCGGATGATCCAAAATGGGATTGGCATATGACAAGGGAAATGAGGTATGAATTGTCTGAGAAAAGCTTAGCTGTTGCAAAACAGTTAAGTAATGACTAAGACAAACCCTTGCGCATAGTGACAGCATACAAAAGCAAAGACGTTGAGATTTTTGGAAGTGGCTTCAGAAAAGTATTTGCACTATGTGATAAATACCATATCCGAGTTGAGTCCATAATCGAAAACGGCGGCTTTTCCTTCGCTTTTTATAGGGACGCCAACGTGAAGAATGTCACCGATGATGTCACTATAAACGACACGGAACCGAACAGCGAGCGTAAAATAGCAACTGCAATGAGTGTGTACGCCCTCCTAAAGGAAGATCCAACGCAAACAAGAGAATCTCTTTCTAAAAAGACAGGAAGAACAGTCAGAACCATTCAGAGAGCGTTGGACAAACTATCCGGCGAAGGAAAAATCAAACGGATCGGATCCACAAAAAAGGATACTGGGAAGTGTATTGACAGGTTATGAGGACCGAAGCTGAAAATCATCGGAGTGGTGCCCGCGCTGAACTGACTGCGCAGGATGTGCGCCGCAAAACGCGCGGCGGCGAATAAGGCGGAGGAGGCTTTTCTATGGATATGCGGTCGATTTACATCCCCAACTGCATCGGCGTTGTGATCCTGTTTATCCTGTTTTTTACCTCGCGCACCCAGACCTCCCGGCGGCGGACGGAGGACAAGATTTTCTTCTGCATGGTCTTCGGCGTGATGCTGGGCTGTCTGGCGGAAATGTTTTCCTATGCCATCGACGGCAGGCTGTTCCCGGGGGCGCGGCTGCTGAATTATGCTGCCAATACCTATCTCTACACCGTGAATCTGCTGCTGCCCTTCTGCCTGCTCGTCTATGTCGATCTGGGCCTCTATGACGATACGGGGCGGATCTGGAAGCACTACAAGCCCCAGATCATCGTCGGCGGCGTGATGTTCGCGATCAACATCCTGAATCTCGTTGTCCCCATTTCTTTTTACATCACCGGGGAAAACATGTATGAGCGGCGGCCCTTCAGCTATGTCTATTACGCTGTCATTCTTTATTACTGTCTCACCGCCGCCCTCGAAACGCGGCGTTATGAGAAGAAAAACGGCGCGAGGACGTTTATCAGCGTGGAAATGTTCCTGCTGCCGATCCTCGCGGGGGCCGGGCTGCAATTCCTGATCTACGGCCTCTCTCTGGCCTGGCTCTCCGCTGCCATCGGCCTTGCCGGCCTGTTTATGATGCAGCAGAACGAAATGGCCTATGTGGATACCCTGACGGACACCTTCAACCGCCTGTACCTGAACCATACCCTTTCCGCGTGGATCAGCCGGGGGAGCGGCTTTTCCGGCGCGATGGTGGATCTGGATGGGTTCAAGAGCATCAACGACAACTTCGGCCATTCGGAAGGGGACCGCGCCCTGAAAGCCGTGGCCGACGCCATGAAAAAGGCGCGGTCGGACAACGAGCTGGTGTTCCGCTTTGCCGGCGATGAATTCATCGTGCTGAAGATATCCGGCGACGAGGACAGCCTGCATGCCTACATGGCCGAGGTCCGCCGGCTGCTGGCGAAGCACCGGGAGGGGGGCTGCCCCTATGAGATTTCCCTGTCCTACGGCGTGAGCAGCTTTGACGCCGGCAGCGCGGATGCGTTCATGAAGGAAATGGATGACAAGATGTATCGGATGAAGGTCAAGCACCACGAAGAACTGGGCATCGTCCGAAAGTGATCTCCGCTGTGCCCAAGGGCACGTATTCCCATTGTCTCCGGCTGCTTAACAGGGGGCGCTGCGTTTTGCAGCGCCCCCCCTGTGATATACCCGCCGTGCGGGAGAAACTGCGTCCAAAGGCCGTGTGCAATCGTGTCCTTTGGGCACGATTGCGGACTCCCCTCCGGGGAGGGTTTTCCTACGGGCTTGCTGCGGTTCCGTTTATGCCGCAGCAGGCCCCGGCTTTTGCTGTCGGCAGCTTCGTCCGCATGAGGGGCGTTAATAGCTCCCTAACTCAAAATTCGCTGACCGTCCGGCGTCCGAACGTTCAGCATTTTGCTTGATCGCACCCAAGGCTGACCGCAGAGGCAGCAGCGCTCTTTTGTGTTTTCACTATTATATACGCCCTCTCCGCTTGCCGTGTAATACCGTGACGCGGCGGCCGCCGGGGAGGGCAGCGATAAAACCGCCCCCGGGCCGAAGCCCGGGGGCGGAACGCAGTTTAATTACTTAAGCTTTGTTTTTGGGGGTATCTTATTCGGCGGGAGGCGTAACCTTGGTCACGTACATGGTGCCGACAGGCACTTCCACGTCATCAGCTTCGGCGTACATGTAGTCGACCCGGACCTGGTAACCCAGAGACAGGAAGTACTCCAGCCGCTCGACGCTGGTGATATTGGTGTTGGTCTTGGTGCCGGTGGTGGTGCCGCCGGAAATGTCGACCACATTGACCTTCAGTTCCACACCGTCAGACAGGTTGCCGTAGGCATCTTCCAGATAGAGGTAACCATTCTCGATCGTGCCAACGCCCTCGTCGCCAAGGACGACGCGCATGCGGGCCTTCGTGGCGAACTTCAGTTCATAGATGCCGTCGCCGTCGTTGTCGCTGTACTGATAGAAAGCACTGGCGAGATAATCACCGCCGTAGGGGTACGCTTCGGCGGGGCCGGCCAGATACATCTTCTGAGGCACACCGTCGACATAGGCAGTGTAGAACGGGGTGTTCTCGTCGTTGTACCACTCGTAGCTGGCTGCGCCGCTGGCGGTGTTGGTGCCGCCGATATACAGGTAGTTGCCGGAATCAGCAGCCTCAGGAGCCTCGACGTCAGGCACCCACACAGTGGTGAGCTGCTTGCTGCCGCCCATATCCTTGGCGATAGCAAAGAGCTTTTCAGCCTTGCTCAGCTTGTTGGAAACTTCGATGTTCAGCTGAGAGCCCTTGCCCGTGAAGTAGATAACGACGGTATCCTTGCTGACATAGTAAATGTCGCTGCGGGTTCTGCCGTCTTCCTCATCGGTCCAGGTGTTCTTCAGGAAGCTGGTCTTGCCGCTTTCATTCTCAAGTTCGACGAGGCCGCGCACATTGGGATCGAAAGTATAACCGTTGCTGTTCTTGCGAACTTCGTAGATTTTGCCAAGCTGAGGAGCGATTCCCTTGAGCACCATGGCATCCCAAGCGCTCTGAGAGAAGGTGAAGACGACTTCTTCGCCGTCCTGGTTGATGCCCTGCACCTTCTTGACGGTTTTGGGATTTGTCACGTCGGCATTTTCACCGTCCGGCGTAATGATCTGATCCCATTCGCCATAGCGGATGTAGTCGCCGATATGGTTGATGTAGACGATGCCTTCGGTCTTGGCTCTCTCAATAACTTCTGCAGCGAAGTAGCCGGCGGAAGTCATGTAGAACATAACCTTGTCGCCCGGATTGATGCCGTCAATGGGATCGGAACCCTTCACATCGATATCATAGGCCGCGACATTGAGGTCGGGTCCAATGGTGAAATTGTTGAAGTAATACCAGAAGATGAACAACTGCTTCGTGGTGATGTCCACGGTCTGCGTGGTGGTGGACTCAACATAAGTGAGCTCGCCCACAGGCTTCACGACCACATAGTCGTTCGCAGCGATGCCGTCATAAACCAGATCGATGTCGCTCCAAGCAAAATCGAAGACATCGGACTCATAAACTTTTGCCGTCTGATCATCGTTCCAGCCCAGGTAGACGTTGATCTCGACTTCGCTGTGAGCAGTGTCGACTTCAAGGACCTTGCCAAGATAGGAGGTTTCCTTGCGCTGAAGGAGGATCTTGCCTTCATGGTCCAGAATCCAGGTGCCGCTGGGGGCGCTGTCCATGGAGCTCTTCTGGCCCTTCAGGTCAGAGACCAGCCTGTACACTTCCCGGGTGTCGCCATCTTTGGCCGCTTCTGTGGCGTAAGTCATATTCTCGTAATCATAGTTGTTGATGACTTCAACGTCACGGAACCGAACACTGGTATTGTTATTATTGGCATCCTTGGCAGCGCGATAGAAGTCGTCCAGCTTCTTGCCCTTATCGAGCACAGTGGACTCGTCCCGGAGCAGGTAGCACTTGTTGTACTTGAGGTGCTCTTCAGTGTCGTCCAGCTTTTCGGAATCGATGTAGACAGTGACTTCATGGCCGATGAACTCCAGAGGAGTCTCATAGTCCAGATAGTACTCAGGAGCAAAGGCACTGTGGTCGAAATGCCAGTTATTGTCAGCATCGTACCAACCGAAATCTCTCAAGCGACCGACGACGGTGTACTTGCTGCCGGTGTACTTGTTGGCCAGAACGATATAGGTGCCGCGGTTGGTCCTGCTGTCGTAGCCCAGTTCCATCAGGTTGTAGGCGTCATTGGCGAAAGTCAGTTCAACGGTCTTTCCGTCGATCGTGCGGGTCTTTTCCTTGTAGTAGTTCAGGTCCACATCGTAGCCCACCAGGTTGATCCACAGAGTGTTCCAGATGTAGAGGGCGGTCTCCTCACGGGTGGCCGGCTTGCTGAAGTCGACAACCAGGCTGTCATTGAACACGCCGTAGTACAGCGCGTCGGCAACAGCGTTGATGTCCCAGCCCTTGCCCTGATACTCGCCCATGGCGTCGTAGCCCAGAGCGCGGAGCAGCATGGCGGCCAGCTGGGTGCCGGTGACGGGGTCATTGGGGCAGAAGGTGCCGTTGCCCATGCCCACGATGATGCCCTTGTTGGCGCAGAAAGCGATGTACTGCACGGCCCAATGGGTATCGGCCACGTCGCTGAACTTCACCTCGCCGACGGGCAGCTTGTCGGCAGCCTCACGGCCCAGCATCATACGGGCGATCATGGCGGCTGCCTCGGCACGGGTCACTTCGGAGTCGGGGCCGAAGGTGCCGTCCTTGTAGCCGTTGATGATCCGCAGTCCCGTCAGAACTTCGATGGCATCCAGGTAATCGGCAGTGACGTCCGCAGCGTCGGAATAAATGTCGGCAAAAGCCGCATTGCTTCCAACGGTGCAGAGCCCCAGAACGAACACCAGAGCCAGAACGAGGCAGAGGGACTTCTTGAGAGTTCTCATGTTCTTTTCCTCCTTTTTTAGAATTCCGCCGGGTCCCGACATGAGAGAAGGACCCGTCGGTGGTTTGTGGTAACGCTTTCGCGCACTCACCTTGTTGCGGGCGGCGCAGCAAGGCTGTGCGCCCTTTTTATTGCACCGTGAGTGTAACCGATGGCCGTTCAAAATGCAATAGTTTCGGGACAAGTGTAACCCAAGTGTTACAATAGGCGAAAAACAGCGAAGAAAAGGGAGAGCCGGCGCACATGGACACAGTACGGCGCTCACCCCTTGCCGCCGGGGGCGGGGCATGGTACAATGGCGGCAAAGGGGGCGGGAGCATGCTTGCCGGAAAACTGGATTTTCTTCTGAGACTGACGGACACCTCCAACAGCGCGCTGGGGCGGGAGCTGGGCTTCGACCCATCCTATATCAGCCGCATGCGCAGCGGCAAACGGGGCCTGCCCCGGGACCGCTTTTTCCTGGAGCCCGCGGCGGCCTACTTCGCGCGGGAGCTGCAGGCCAATCCGCTGCGGAAAAACGCGGCGGCGGAAGCCGTGTGCCCCGGCCGGAGCTGGCCGGAAACGGAGAACGAAGCGGAAAAGCTGCTGCTGAGCTGGCTGAACCAGGAGGAACAGCAGGACATGGAGCGGGTGGAGCGCCTGCTAAGCGGCCTGGCGGCGGCGCGGCTCCTGTGGCCGGAGGCCAAGCTGCCGCCGGCGGCGGAAAAGCCCGCAAGCGCCGGCTTCTACTACGGAACAGAGGGAAAACGGGAGGCGGCGCTGCGGCTGCTGGACGACTGCTGCGTCTCCGGCGATCCCACGGAGCTGCTGGTCTATTCCGATCAGGGGAAAGGCTGGCTCTTCGCGGACGCGGCCTATACCCGCCGCTGGACGGAGGCGGTGCTGCGCTTCATCGGGCGGGGCGGACGTCTCCGCATCATCCACAGCGTCAGCCGCAGCCGGGGCGAAATGCTGGACGGGCTGGGCAAATGGATGCCCCTCTACCTCACCGGCGCGGTGGAGGCCTGGTACTACCCCAAGCCCAGCGACGGGGCATTTCGCCGGGCCCTGATCATCGCCCGGGACTGCGGCGCCTTTACCTCCAGCTCCGTCGGCGACGGGGAGGGGCTGAATCTGCTGGTGTCGGACCCGGCGGCCGTTGGGGCGCTGACGAAGGAATTTCAGGACTATCTCTCCCTGTGCGTGCCCCTCATGCGGGTCTTCCGGCCGGAGAACCATGCGGATATGCTGAAACTGCTGCGGGATTTCGAGGAAGCGCCCAATTCCCGCATCGTCGCCCAGCGGCTGCCCCTGGGCTGCAGTCTGCCGCGGTCGATAGCCGTTGCTTTCGGAAAACGGTGCGGACCGGAGCTGGAGAGATTTCTGCTGGAGGCCGCGCGGCAGATGAATGCGCAGCTGGACGCCGGGCTCACCCTCACGGAGCTTCTCAGCCTTCCCCCGGTGAAGGAGGTGCGGGCCGGGCATGTCCGCCAGCCCCTCAGCGAATTCCTGGGCTATGATCTCCGCTATTCCCCGGAGGAGCTGAAAGCCCATCTGCGGCGGGTGGTCTCCCTGCTCCGCAGCAGAGACAACTATCGGGTGGTCCTGACAGACCGCGTCCCGGCGGGCACCATGGTCTACGCAAAGGAGAACTACGGCTGCATCATCGTGCGCCGCGGCGCGCCCACCACCGCCTTTTATATCACGGAGGAACGGCTCACCGACGCCTTCTGGACCTATCTCCAGCACAGCGCCGATCTGGGCCAGAGCCGGGACCTGGTGATCCGCCGCATCGAGGAATATATCGCGGAGTTGTAAGCCTTTCGCATCCGCATTTTGATGGGGCCCTCGCGGAGCCCCATCGTTTTGCTTTGCAAAACGTCCCTCATCAGGCGCTTCGCGCCGGCTTCTCCCAGGAGAAGCCGGCGGCGTTAACCGCCTCAAATTTCAATCATCCCCGGAGGGGATACCTCAACCGTGCCCAAAGGGCACGATATCACACGGCCAAGGGCCGTATTTCACCCCGCGCAGCGGGATTTCACGCCCGCGCAGCGGGCATTTCACCGGGGGCGCTGCATCCGCAGCGTCCCCTCGGAGAGGAGGAGTAACGGAGCGATACGCAGCTTTCGCGGCTCTTACGGTAACCGCGAAAGCGGAGCGAGCGAAGTTCACTCCGTCCTCCGCAACAACCAAACCGAAACCCCAGGGTTTCGGTTTGGAGAGGAGGAGCCGGGGGAATCTTTCAGGTGTTGGCCCTTCGGGCCGACACCTGACATTCACCCGAGCTTTCGTGCCATCGTCTTACCAAAACGCGGTCTTGCCGCGTTTTGGAGAGGAGGAGTAACGGAGCGATACGCAGCTTTCGCGGCTCTTACGGTAACCGCGGAAGCGGAGCGAGCGAAGTTCACTCCGACGACGTTACGGCGAGCCACTGTTCCGTGGTGAACTTCCGCAGGACCCAGTCGCCGTTGAAGCGGCCGACGCCGCTCTGCTTCTCGCCGCCGAACATGACGTGGGCTTCGTCGCCGATGGATTGGTCGTTGATGTGCACCATGCCGCTCTGGAGCCTGCGGGCGACCTGCATGGCCCGGTAGACGTCCCGGCCGAAGACGCTGCCGGAAAGCCCGTATTCCGTGGCGTTGGCAAGGGCGATCTGCTCCTCAACGTCCTTCGCCCGGAGGATGCTGACCACGGGGCCGAACATTTCGCTGCATGCGGCGGGCATGGACATATCCACCTCGGTGAGGACCCAGGGATGCACCACGTTCCCCTCGGTCCGGCCCTCCACCAGCGTCCGCGCCCCGGCCTCCAGGGTGGAAGCCAGCAGCGCTTCAAAGCGCTCCACCTGCGCGTGGTTGATCAGCGGCCCCACGAAGACCTCCGGGTCCGCAGGGTTTCCCGCCTTCAGGGCGCGCACCTTTTCCGCGAAGATGCGGCAGAACTCGTCGTGATTCTCCGGCAGGGTGAGGATGCGGTTGAGGCCCATGCAGATCTGCCCCTGATGGAAGAACGCGCCGAAGACCGCCTTTTCCGCCGCTTTTTCCAGGTCCGCGTCCGGCAGAAGGAGCATGGAATTGTTGCCCCCCAGCTCCAGGGACACGTCGCAGACCCGGCCGCCGGCCAGGCTGCCGATGCGCTTCCCCACCTCCGTGGAGCCGGTGAAGGAGACCATATCGCCGCCGGGGTGGCGCACCAGCGCGTCCCCGATCTCGGCGCCCGCGCCCGCCACCACGTTCAGCAGGCCCGCGGGCATCTCCGCCTCCTGGAAAAGCTCCCCCAGGATGAAGGCGGTGGCCGGCGTGTCGGAGGCGGGCTTCAGCACCACGGCGTTGCCCGCGGCCACGGCGGGCAGGACGCTGCGCAGAGCCAGAATGAAGGGCACGTTCCAGGGGGCGATGACGGTGACGACCCCCCGGGGCTGCCGGAAGATGTAGTTCATCTGCCCCGGATTGTCCGATTCCTGGATCTTCCCGTCCAGCAGGTAGGGAAAGGACATGTAGTACCGCGCCAGGTTGACGCTCTCCCCCACCTCATAGGCCCGCTTGGGGACGGTGCAGCCCGCCTCCCGCAGCAGGCATTCGTCCAGAAGGGCCCGATTGGCGTCCAGCGTGTGCCAGAGCCTTTCCAGGGCTTCCACCCGCCGGGCGGGGGCCAGGGCGTACCATTCCTTCTGGGCGGCGCGGGCGGCGGCAAAGGCGTCGTCCAGGTCCGCAAGGCCGGCGGAGCGATAGCGGCAGAGGACCTCCCCGGTGTAGGGGTCCCGGTCCTCCAGCATGTGCTCGCCCCGGCCCTCCCGCCAGACGCCGCCGATGAACTGCTTGTCATAGGTTTTCATAAGCACCCTCCTGTCCGTGCGGTCGTGGTTTTGTGTTTTTATATTATATATAAGGTAGCAGCGGAAGGTCAAGTTACATCCCTGTGACAAATGCGGGATGGCCTGCGATGCATATAGCGAGGGAGAGGAACGCCGTTCCTCTCCCCTTGCTGCTCAATTACCGATCATTCCTTCGCCAGGATGCGCTTGGCGCGCTCCGTGTCGCGGCCGTAGTTGCAGGCTTCCATTTCCTTCACCATATCCTGGTTGGTGTTGTCCTGCCGGGGCAGGGGCACATCCTGCTCGTGGGAGAGGATGTACTGCACCTTTTTGATATCCACGTTGGCGGTGGTGGTGCCGTCCTTGATGGCGACGGCGGCGGCCACGCCGGCGGCCTGGCCGGTCTGCACGCACTGGGGGA
>JAEETX010000016.1 GCA_016286665.1 Oscillospiraceae bacterium | reverse complement strand
AAGCGGCCTTTGCAATTCCGAAACCGGCGGTTGCACCACGCCCAAAAAACACTGCGGAGGCGCGATTCTGACACACCTCCGCAGGAAAACGCGAATGTTTACCGCTTATACACGAATTCCCAGTTGTACATGGAGATGGTATCCCCCTCCTGCACGCCCAGGTCCTCCAGCCGGTCGAAAACGCCGCTGGCGCGGAGGGTGCGGTCGAAATACATCCTTCCCTCGCTGTCGGAGAGGTTCACCCGGTTCAGCAGCCGCTCCAGCCAGGGCCCCTCCACGGTCCAGAGGTCCGCGTCCTGCCGCCGGACGGTCAGCTCCTCCGGCGTGGGGGGCGCTTCCTCCGGCTCCACATACTCCTCCTCGAAGACGGGGATGGGCGGCAGCTTCGCGAGCGCCGCGGCGGCGGCCAGGGTGAGAGGCCGCAGGCCCTCTCCCGTGGCGGCGGAGATCACATAGAGGGGAAGTCCCTTCTCCGTGATATAGGCCCGGAAACGCTCCAGCGTCTCTCCCTCCGGGTCCAGGTCCGCCTTGTTGGCGGCCACCAGCTGGGGCCGCTCCGCCAGGGCGGGGGAATACTGCCGGAGCTCGGCGTTGATGGCCTCATAATCCTCAATGGGGTCCCGCCCCTCGCTGCCGGAGGCGTCCACCACATGGATGAGCAGGCGGCAGCGCTCGATGTGCCGCAGGAAGTCGTGCCCCAGGCCCGCTCCCTCGGCGGCTCCCTCGATGATGCCGGGGATGTCCGCCATGACGAAGCTCTCCCCCTCGGCGGCCCAGACCACCCCCAGGTTGGGGTAGAGGGTGGTGAAGTGGTAGTCCGCGATCTTGGGGTGGGCGCGGGAGACGGCGGCCAGCAGGGTGCTCTTGCCCACGTTGGGGAAGCCCACCAGGCCCACGTCTGCCAGCAGCTTCAGCTCCAGCACCACCTCCCGCTTCTGGCCCTCCATGCCGGGCTTGGCGAAGCGGGGCACCTGCCGGGTGGGGGTGGCGAAGTGCTTGTTGCCCCAGCCGCCCCGGCCGCCCCTGGCCAGCACGAAGGGGGCGGGGTCCGACATGTCGTGGATGACGGCGCCGGTAGCCCTGTCCCGCACCACGGTGCCCCGGGGCACCTTGATCACCAGGTCGGCCCCGTCCCTGCCGCTTTTCAGGCCTCCCTGACCGTCCATGCCGTTGGGGGCCGTGTATTTGCGTTTGTAGCGGAAGTCCATGAGGGTGGACATGTTCTCGTCCGAAACCAGCACGATATTGCCGCCCTTGCCGCCGTCGCCTCCGTCGGGGCCGCCGGCGGCCACGTATTTTTCCCGGTGGAAGGCCACCGCCCCGTTGCCGCCCTTGCCGGCCGCCACGGTGATGACCGCTTTGTCCACAAACATAAATCCGTTCCTTTCACAGAAAAAGGACTGTCTCCGGCGGAGACAGTCCTTTCGCATGTCGCAATTACTCAGCCAGCTCGGGGACCTCGTAAACGGAGACCTGCTTGCGGTCCCGCCCCAGGCGCTCGTAGCGGACGATGCCGTCCTTCAGGGCGAAGAGGTTGTAATTGCTGCCCAGCCCCACATTGGTGCCCGGATGGATCTTCGTGCCGCACTGGGTGTAGAGAATGTTGCCGGCGAGAACGAACTGACCGTCGGCCCGCTTGGCACCAAGACGCTTGGACTTGCTGTCGCGCCCGTTCTTGGTGGAGCCCATACCTTTTTTATGTGCCATGGTTCCTCCTCCTTCTCAGCCGACCGTGATGGCGTCGATCTGGACCTGAGTATAGGGCTGACGATGGCCCTGACGCCGCCGGTAATTCTTCTTTGCCTTGTACTTGAAAACGCGGATCTTCTTGGATTTGCCGTTCTTGACGACCTTGGCGGTCACCACGGCGCCGGGAACGGTGGGGGTGCCGATGATGGGATCGGCTTCGCTGTTCACCACGGCCAGGACCTGGTCGAAGGTGACGGTCTCGCCGGACTCCACAGGCAGCTTCTCGATGAAGAGGATGTCGCCCTCTGCCACCCGATACTGCTTGCCGCCGGTCACGATGATTGCGTGCTGCAAGGTGATTTCTCCTCATATGAAGTCTCGCTCTTGTAGGTGCGGAAAGGCTTCCGGCTTGCGACCCACTCGAAGCGGCTTAGAGACTATATCATCATCCGTCTAAGCTGTCAAGGCTTTTTTTCTTCCGGACGCCCCTTCTTCTCCGCCTTTTCCCCCCGCTTGCGGAAGCGGTAGACAACCCGGCCGTGCTTTTCCTCCTCCTCCGGCTCGGGGACGGTGAACAGCTGGATGGGCACGTTGGGGTCGTTGTTGAGGTTCACCAGAATGGCCGCGCCGATGGGCAGACCGAAAAGGCCCCAGAAGCCGAAAAGGCTGGTGCCGGCGAACATGCACAGCAGCGTCACCAGGGGCGGCAGGCCCACCTGCTTGCCCACCACCTTGGGCTCCAGGAACTGGCGCACCACCAGGATGACCACATAGAGGATGGCAAGGCCCAGGGCCTGGAGGCCCTTCCCCTGAATGAGGCTGATGACGGCCCAGGGCGCCAGGATCGTTCCGGCGCCCACCACGGGGAAGATGTCGAAGATGGCGATCAGAGCGGCCAGAAGGAGGGGCTGCCGGACGCCGATGATGACGAGGCCCAGGGTCAGCTCCCCGAAGGTGATGAGCATCACCAGCAGATAGCTCTTGCCGTACTGCCCGATGATGCTGCGGAAGCTGTGGATCACATAGCCCGCCGTCTCGGTGACCTTGACGGGCAGATTCTTCTTGAGAAAGGCCTTCATGCTGTCGTAGGAGACGGCGGTGAAGAAGCTGGCGATGACCGCGATCAGGGCGGAGATCAGGGCAGAAGGGAGGGAGGAGACCAGGCCGGTGAGCTTGCCCACCGCGCCGACGGAGAAATTGGTGACCGCGCCGCCCACGGAGGAGATCACCTGGGGCAGCACCATGTTGACCACGTCCGCCACGGCGGGGTCGAAGCGGGCGGCCAGGGCCTGGGCGCTGGCATAGAGGTTTTTCAGGCCCGGCTCGATGGTCTGGTTGTAAATGTTGGGCAGCCTGTCCAGATAAGAGGCCAGGCCGGTCAGCAGGTCCACCAGCACGAGGCCGGCCAGCACGCCGATCAGCGCATAAAAGAGCAGCACCGTCACCACCGTGAGGGCGGAGGCAATCTTGGGGAGGCGCTGCCGGTAGAGCCGGCTGAGAGGCCGCAGCAGCCAGGCAACCAGCAGAGCGATGACGAAGGGCAGCAGCAGATTCAGCAGATAGCGCAGGACCAGATAGGCGATGCCCGCGATGATGGCCCAGTAGGCGACGTTGATGATGAATCTCCGCCGTTTATCCGTGGTTTCCAAATCCCCGCACTCCTTTCGACCGATGCTTCCGGCGCTGCCCTTCAGAAGTTGATGACGCCCAGATGCTCCAGCAGGATCTTCACGCCCAGCAGGATGAGGATCACGCCGCCGGCGATCTGCGCGCCCTTGCGCCAGCGTGCGCCGAAGATACTGCCGATCTTCACCCCCGCCATGCTGAGCAGAAAAGTGACGACGCCGATGAAGGAGACGGCGGGCACGATGCGCACCTGCAAAAAGGCGAAGGTGACGCCCACAGCCAGGGCGTCGATGCTGGTGGCCAGGGCCAGGGGCAGCATGACCTTCGCCTTCAGGGAGGCGTCCTCCTCGCCGGGCTCGTCCCGCAGGGCCTCCCGCAGCATGTTGGCGCCGATGCCGGCCAGCAGCACAAAGGCGATCCAGTGGTCCACGCTGACGATGTATTTCTCAAAACGGGCCCCCAGGGCATAGCCCAGCAGGGGCATCAGAGCCTGAAAAACGCCGAACCAGGCGCCGGGGATCAGCATATGGCGGAATTTCACCTTTCCGGCAGCCAGCCCCTTGCAGACGGCCACGGCGAACGCATCCATGCTGAGGCCCACGGCCACCAGAAATAGCTCCAGAATGCTCAAATCTTTTCCTCCATGATGGGAACTTGCTTCCAAATGCCGGAATACAGAATGCTGCGCTGGATCTCCGTGTCCCGCAGCAGGGGCAGCTTTTCCCAGGCGGCCGCCGCATCGGCTATGAGGGCCAGCAGGATGGCGCGCAGCGCCTCCTCCGTCGCGCCCTGGGCCGTCATGGCGGAGACGGGGTTATACAGGCCCCGGCGCTCGTCCCTTTTCCGGTCCGTCACCGCGTCCAGCAGATAGATGAAGCGGCCCAGATTCTCCCCCAAGGCGCGCAGGGTGCTCTCCCAGCGGTCGACCCGCCAGACGAAAAGCTCTCCCAGCAGCCGCCCCATGGCGTTGGCCCCCGGATCGGGGGAGGGGTCCCGCCGCGCTTCCGCTTCCCGCAGCGCTTCCATGCACGCCCGGATGACGGCCCACTGCCGGGGATTG
Organism: Oscillospiraceae bacterium; assembly: GCA_016286665.1. Lineage (GTDB taxonomy): Bacteria > Bacillota > Clostridia > Oscillospirales > Oscillospiraceae > UBA1774. The sequence continues at coordinate 37,540 of JAEETX010000016.1, read as the reverse complement.
CGCTCCGCCGCTCCGGCGGCCCCCTTCTCCAGCAGCTTCGCCTCTCCCAGCTTCAGGAGCGAGCGGTCGTCCTCCCAGTCGTCCAGGGCGTTGAGCCTCGCCAGCAGCACGTTCAGGTCCGCGGCGTAGTCCGTGACCGGGCTTGTCCAGCTGCGCCGCTTCTGCAGGGGATGGATGGGGCAGGGCCGCGCCTCCTCCTGCTCCTCCGGCTCGTACAGGGCGTTCAGGGTAAGGGTGAGAAAGGCCATATCGTAGGTGAGGCCGCAGCGGCAGACCTGGCCGCAGCGGCGGCCGATGGCGCGGCAGAGGCCGCAGTAGCAGCCGCGATAGCGCTTTTTCCCGTCCTCCGACAGGGCGCGGATATCCGCGATCATAGTACCAAACATATGCGAAGTCCCGTAATCAATATGTCGCAATGATTATACCACCCCTGTCAAGTAATTGGAAAACGAAAGGGGAAAGGGACGGTTGACAACGACCGGGCCGTGACGATAGAATAGAAGGAAACAAGAAACGGAGCGGTCCCCGGATGGGGGCCGAGAGGGAGAAACGATGCTTACACCACGTGAAAACGCCATGGCGATCTACAACCGTCAGCAGCCGGACTATTACGGCGACCTGATGGACGCCATCCAGCTGCTGCCGGACCCCATCCTGACGGCGTCCCGCACCCCCCAGGACGGGCTGGAGCACAAGGACCTGTGGGGCACTACCTATATTTTCAAGCCAGGCTCCCCCGGCGCGCACCCCCACGTCACCGACGACAACGCGGTCATCAAGGATATCGAGCACTGGAAGGAGGATCTGGTGGTCCCGCCCTGGGAGGGCTGGGACTGGAGCCAGGCGAAAAAGGTCGCGGAGGAGACGGACCGCCGGGAAAAGCTGGTGGGCATCATGTTCAGCGGCGGCCTGTTCGAGCGCTCCCATCATCTCATGGGCATGGTGAACGCCCTGTGCGCCTATCTGGAATACCCGGAGGAGATGGCGGGGATGCTCCGGGCCATCGCGGACCACAAGATCGGCTACATCCGGGAAATGGGGAAGCAGGTCCATCCGGATATCATCTTCTATCATGACGACTGGGGCAGCAAGCAGAATGTATTCCTGCCGCCGGACGTGTGGCGGGAGATCATCAAGCCCCTGCAGCAGGAGATTTCCGACGCCATCCATGAGGCGGGCATGATCTATATGCACCATGCCGACTGCATCTGCCAGCCCATCGTGCAGGACATGGTGGAGATCGGCATCGATATCTGGCAGGGGGTCATCCCCCAGAACGACATTGTGGAGATCCAGCGCATCACGGAGGGGAAAATGGCCATGGTGGGCGGCATTGACGGGCCGAAGATCGACGTGGAGAACATCACGGACGACGCCATCCGCGCCGAGGTGCGCCGGGCCATCGACACCTATTGTCCCGCGGGCCGATTCTATCCCTCCATCCCCAACGGCGTCTGCTTCCTGGCGCACAACAACGCCGTCTACCGGGACGAGCTGGAAAAATACGGGCGGGAATTCGCCCGGGAGCATCCCATAGGCTGACATTCATCAAAGGAGTACTATGAAAACAGATATCCTCATCATCGGAGCGGGTCCCGCCGGCATCTTCACCGCCATCGAGCTGCGCCGCCTGGGCAGCCGCCGGAAGATCACCGTCGTGGAAAAGGGCAAGGCGGTGGAAAACCGCCGCTGCCCCAAGGAGCAGACCCAGAAGTGCGTGAACTGCAAGCCCAGCTGCAACATCACCACCGGCTTTTCCGGGGCCGGTGCTTTTTCCGACGGGAAGCTGAGCCTCAGCTATGAGGTGGGGGGCGAGCTGCCCTCCCTGATCGGCGAAGCGAAGGCCCAGGACCTGATCGACTATACCGACACCATCTATCTGGATTTCGGGGCCGACACCCATGTGGAGGGGGCCGAGGAGACGGAGGAAGTGAAGAACATCCGCCGCCGGGCCATCTCGGCGGGGCTGAAGCTGGTACTCTGCCCCATCCGCCACCTGGGCACGGAAAAGGCCCAGCAGCTCTATCTGGACATTGAGAACTGGCTGCGGGACCGGGACGTGGAGCTGCTGCTGGAGACGGAGTGCCGCAACCTCATCATTGAGAACGACGTCTGCCTGGGGGCCGAGATCGTTTTGAACGGCCGGGAGGAGACGGTCTATGCCGATGAGGTGGTGGTCGCCACGGGACGCCGGGGGGCGGAGTGGCTGGAGGAGCTCTGCGAGAAGCACGGCATCGCCCACAGCCCCGGCACCGTGGATATCGGCGTCCGGGTGGAATGCCGCAATGAGATTATGGAGACCATCAACCGGGTCCTCTACGAAGGGAAGCTCATCGGCTACCCCAAGCCCTATAAGAACAAGGTCCGCACCTTCTGCCAGAATCCCGGCGGCTTCGTCAGCCAGGAGAACTACGACGGGGGCCTGGCGGTGGTCAACGGCCACAGCTACAAGACCCGGAAATCCGAGAACACCAACGTGGCCATTCTCTGCTCCCATAATTTCAGCGTCCCCTTCAACCAGCCCATCGAATATGCCCGCAAGGTGGGAGAGCTGACCAACATGCTGGCCGACGGGCGGCTGCTGGTGCAGCGCTACGGCGACATCCTGGACGGGAAGCGTACCTGGGAAAAGGAGCTGGTGCGCTCCAACGTCCGCCCCACCATCCCCGACGCGGTGGCGGGGGATATCACCGCCGCCATGCCCTACCGGGCCATGGCAAACATCATCGGCTTCATCCAGGCCATGGACCAGGTTGTGCCCGGCTTCGCCGCCAACGAGACCCTGCTCTACGCGCCGGAGCTGAAGTTCTACTCCAACCGGGTGAAGATGGACGAGGAGCTGAATACCAATGTGAAGCGTCTCCACTGCCTGGGGGATTCCAGCGGCTGGACCCGGGGGCTCATGATGGCCTCCAGCATGGGGGTGCTCATGGGGAGGAAGCTGGCGGAATGCTGATCACGAGCTATGCGGTGGAGACCCGCTATCCCGACTGCGACGCCATGGGGGTGGTGCACCATGCGGTGTGGCCCATCTGGTATGAGGCGGCGCGGATCGACTGGCTGGAAAGAGCCGGCTTCTCCTTTGAGCGCAGTCAGGCCGAGCATGTGAACCCCGCCATGGTGGACCTGCACATGCAGTATAAAGGGGCTCTGGGCTTCCCGGAGACGGTGACGGTCACCGTCACGCCGGAGCTGCTGGCCCCCAAGAAGCTGGCCCTCACCTATGAGCTGCGCAGGGCGGACGGCACGCTGGCCGGGACGGCGCGCTCCTTCCACATCTGGACCGGGCCGGACAACCGCTCCTACGATCTGGAGGCGGGCCTGCCGGAGATCTACGCGGCGCTGAAAAAGGCCGTGGAAGAATAAAAAACAATGCCGGGCGGCGCTCCTGCGCCGCCCGGCTAGTTGTTTGGTTGCCTGTTTTTTCTCAGGAGACCTGCTCGAACTGGCTGTTGTAGAGCTGTGCGTAGAAGCCGTTCATAGCCATGAGCTGCTCGTGGTTGCCCTGCTCCACGATATCGCCGTCCTTCATGCAGAGGATCAGGTCCGCGTTGCGGATGGTGCTCAGCCGGTGGGCGATGATGAAGCTGGTGCGTCCCTTCATGAGGTTGTCCATAGCCCGCTGGATCAGGATTTCGGTGCGGGTGTCCACGGAGGAGGTGGCCTCGTCCAGGACCAGGATGCGGTTGTCGGCCAGGATGGCCCGGGCGATGGTCAGCAGCTGCTTCTGCCCGGCGGAAATGTTGCTGGTCTCCTCGTTGAGGACCATATCGTAGCCGTCGGCCTGGGTGCGGATGAAGAAGTCCACCTGGGCTGCCTTGGCCGCCTCCACCACCTGTTCGTCCGTGGCGTCCAGCTTGCCGTAGCGGATGTTCTCCATGACGGTGCCGTTGAAGAGCCAGGTATCCTGGAGCACCATGCCGATCTCCGTGCGGAGGTCCTGCCGGGTGAACTCCCTGGTATCGTGGCCGTCCAGATAGATGGCGCCGCCCTGGAGGTCGTGGAAGCGCATGAGCAGCTTCACCATGGTGGTCTTGCCCGCGCCGGTGGGTCCGACGATGGCGATCTTCTGGCCGGCCTTGACGTCGGCGGAGAAGTCGTGGATGACGGGTTCGTCCTCCTCGTAGCCGAAGCGGACGTGCTCGAACTTCACGTCGCCCTTGATGTCCATATCGGCCACCTTCAGGTGAGCCTTGGGGTCCTGCTCCTCCGCCTCGCCCAGGAACTGGAACACGCGTTCCGCGGCGGCGGCGGTGGACTGGAGCTGGCTGGAAATGTTGGCGACCTGGGTGATGGGCTGGTTGAAGCTCTTGACATAGGTGATGAAGGCCTGGATGGAGCCAATGTCCAGGGTGCCGCGGGCGCACATGCTGGCGCCCAGCACGCAGACGGCCACGTAGCCCAGGTTGCCGATGAAGTTCATGATGGGCATCATCATACCCGTCAGGAACTCCGCCTTCCAGGTGGCGTAGTAGAGGCGGTCGTTTTCAAAGTCGAACTCGTTGACCGCCCGGTCCTCGGCGCAGAAGGCCTTCAGCAGGGTCTGGCCGGCGTACATCTCCTCGACATAGCCGTTGACGGTGCCCAGCAGCTTCTGGCGGTTGCGGAAGTGCTTCTGGGAAATGCCCACCATGACGGCGGTGAAGATGCCGCTGGCGGGGAGCATGCACAGGGCGATGAGGGTGAGCTTCCAGCTGATGGAGAGCATCATCCACAGCACGCCCACCAGGGTCACCAACGCGGAAATGACCTGGGTGATGCAGGCGTTGAGGGAGTGGGACACGGTGTCCACGTCGTTGGTGATGCGGCTCATCACTTCGCCGTTGGAATACTTGTGGAAGAAGTTGATGGGCAGCTTGTTGATCTTGACGATGATGGCGTTGCGCAGGTTATAGGAGACCTTGTTGGAGACATAGGCCAGGGTGAAGCCCTGGGCATAGGAGAAGAGCATGCTCAGCACATAGAGCCCCAGCAGGATCAGGATGACCTGGCCCACATAGTGGAAGTCCACGCCGTTGGTGCCGCCGGCGGTGACCGCCGCGACGCCCCGCACGATCTCGTTGGTGATACGGGCGAGGATCTTGGGGTTGATGGTGCTCAGCAGGGTGGAGCAGACGGAGCAGATGGAGACCAGCAGGATCAGCCACTTGTAAACCATCATGTACTTCATGAGCTGCTTCATGCTGCCCTTGAAGTCCTTCGCCTTCTCTCCCCGCATGCCGCCGCGGCCCGGAGGGCCTCCGCCGCCGGGGCCCCGCCGCTGGTTCTTCATCTTGCTGGTATCCGGGCGGACCAGGGGGCGATAGCCGGGGGGATAGGCGTTCAGGTCGGCCTTATCCACCTCGTTGGGGTCGGGGAACTTGGGCATCAGGAGCTTCATGATGCCCTTGGGCTTGGGCATGCCCTCGGGGAATTCGCCCTTCTCGATCATTTCCTTCATCTTTTCGGGGTCGAAGTCCTCGGGCGGCTCCCAGCCGCCGGGACCCTTCTTCCCCTTCCCGCCGGGCTTGCCCGGCATCTTGGAGGGATCGAAGTCCTTGGGCATCTTGGAAGGATCGAAGTCTTTCGGCATCTTGGAGGGATCGAAATCCTTGGGCATCTTGGAGGGGTCGAAGCCCTTCGGCGGCTGCTGGGAATCGGCCGGGAAGGCGTTTTTCTTTTCTTCGCTCATGCCAATTCCTCCTTTGAAAGCTGGCTCTCGGCGATCTCGCGGTAGGCTTCGCAGCTCTCCAGGAGCTCGCGGTGGGTGCCGTGGCCCACGATCTTGCCTTCCTCCAGCACGATGATCTGGTCGGCGTTCATGATGGTGCTGACCCGCTGGGCCACCACCAGCACCGTGGCGTTCTCCGTGGTGGCGTAGAGGGCCTTGCGGAGGGCCGCGTCGGTGCGGAAGTCCAGCGCGGAGAAGCTGTCGTCAAAGATGAAGATGGGCGGATTCTTGATGAGGGCCCTGGCGATGCTGAGACGCTGCTTCTGGCCGCCGGACACGTTCTCGCCGCCCTGGGCGATGGCGATGGAGAGGCCGTTGTTTTCCTCGTTGATGAAGTCGCCCGCCTGGGCCGTCCGGATGGCGCGGTACATTTCCTCGTCCGTGCCGGCCTCCTTGCCCAGGGACATGTTGGTGGCCACGTCGCCGGAGAAGAGCACGCCCTTCTGGGGCACATAGCCGATGTTGTTGCGCAGCTCGTGGAAATCCAGGTCCCGGATATCCACGCCGTCCAGCCGGATGCAGCCCTCGGTCACGTCGTAGAAGCGGGGCACCAGGTTGATCAGCGTGCTCTTGCCGGAGCCAGTGGAGCCGATGAAGGCCACCGTCTGGCCCGGCTGGATATCGATGTTGATATCCTCCAGGACGTTGGATTCCGCGTCCCCGTATTTGAAGGAGACGTGGTCGAATTCGATGTGGCCCTTGGCCCGGCCGGGCAGCTTCTGCAGCTTTTCCCGGTTGCGGATGGTGGGCTCGCGCTGGAGGACCTCCTCCACACGGCCGGCCGCCACCAGGGCGCGGGGCAGCATGATGAACATCTGGGCGATCATCAGGAAGGCCATGATGATCTGCATGACATACTGCATGTAGGCCATCATATCGCCCACGGGCATGTAGAACTTGGCGACCAGGTGACCGCCCACCCAGATGATGAGCAGGGTCACGGCGGAGAGCATGAAGTTCTCGATGGGGTTCAGGGTCGCCATGGTGCGCTGCACGTACAGGCCGGTTTCCGTAATGTCCTTGTTGGCGATGTCGAAACGCTCCTCCTCCAGCTTTTCATTGCCGAAGGCCCGGATGACCAGCATGCCGGTGAGGCTCTCTCTCGCCACCAGGTTCAGGCGGTCCGTGAGTTTCTGCATGATCTTGAATTTCGGCACCACCAGCTTGAACATGACCACCTGCAGCGCCAGGAGCAGCACCACGGCGATGGCCACGATCCAGCTCATGTTGGCGCTTTTCCGCAGGGCCATGACGATGCCGCCCACGGCGTAGAGCGGCGCCATGAACACCATGCGGATGCCCATCATGGCCACCATCTGCACCTGCTGCACGTCGTTGGTGCTGCGGGTGATGAGGGTGGCGGTGCTGAAGGCGTCCACGTCCTCGCTGGAAAAGCTGGTGACCTTGCTGTAGATGTCGTGCCGCAGCTTCTTGCCGATGCCCGCGCTGACCCGGGCGCCGCAGAAGCCGTTGCCCACGGTGCAGAGGCCGCTCATCAGGCTGAACAGCAGCATGATGCCGCCGATCTTCAGGATGTAGCCCTGCTGGGATTTCGGCACGTTCCCGCCCATGGAGGCGTGGATGCCCTTGGTGAGGGTGATGGCCACGCTGCTCATGAAGCTGGGGTTCGCTTCCTCTGCCATGGAACGCGCGAAGGCGATCTTATCCTCGCCTGCCGCGGCCGCCTGCGCCAGCACCTCGTCCACGGACATCTTGCCGAAGTCGATGCTGCCAAGGCTCATGTTGAGGACGTAATACGCCTTACTGACAGCTTCGTTGACGGCCGCCAGCGCCTCTTTGCTCATTTCGTTTCTGACGTAAGCGCCCTGATCGGCAAGGGCAGGGTAAGCCTTCAGCGCTTTGCTTCCCGCCTTGCCCGCATCCGCCCAGGTGTACGCGCTCTTTACCGTCGCTGCGTCCGCTTCGTCCGCGAAACGGAGGGTCAGGTCCATCATGTCCGCGTCCATCGTCTCGGGAGCGGCGTTGGAAATGCCGCTTTGGACGATGCCCACGTTCACGATGCTGCTCATGTAGTTCGGCAGATTGAGCTCCAGGATCGTCTGCGCGAACAACAGGATCAGGGCGAGCGCTACCAGGGGGATAAAGGGCTTTACGTATCTCAGGATCAGTTTCAAGCCTCTTTTCTCCCTTTCTTTTTTTATTTTTATTTTTTCTTTTACTTGGTTGGGCCGCTCAGGCTTCCATGCCCTTGCGGAAAGCGGCCAGGTTCATGGCCACGGTCTTGGGGGGCACCATTTCGGAAATGAGCCCCTCCCAGTCGAATTCCGGCAGGCTGAGCGCCTTGACCAGGGCTCCCAGCAGGCAGATGTTCTGGCTCTTGGGGCTGCCCAGGCTCTCGGCGATCTCCCCGGCGGGGATCACCTTGGCCCCCGCCAGCTTTTCCAGCTCCTTGTCGGCGTCGTGGGGATATTCTGCCGCGCCGGTGAGGACGCTGAGGGGCATGATCTCCTTCCGGTCCATGAGGATGCCGCCGCCCTTTTTCAGATAGGGCAGGGCACGGAGGGCCTCCGTCTTCTCAAAGGCGACGATCAGGTCCGCCTCGCCCTCGCCGATGTTGGGGGCGTAGACCCTGTCGCCGAATTTCAGCTGCGTGTTCACGGTACCGCCCCGCTGGCTCATGCCGTGGATCTCGCTCATTTTCACGTCGTAGCCCATCTTCGCCAGACCGGCGGAGAGGATCTTGGTGGTCAGGATGGTGCCCTGGCCGCCCACGCCGGTGAGCAGGATGCTGGTGATCATGCCTTACCACCCACTTTCTTGATCGCGTCGAAGCGGCACTGCTGCATGCACAGGCCGCAGCCGGTGCAGCTGGCCGGATCGGAAATGACGGCCTTTTTCGCCTTGGCGTCGAAGGTGAGGGAGGGACAGACCACCTTCGTGCAGGCCTTGCAGCCCTTGCAGGCCTCGGGGTCGATCTCGCAGCGCGCGTCGCCCCTGGCCTTGATGACCTCCTTCAGCAGGGCGCAGGGCCGCCGGCTCAGGATGACCCAGGTCTCCCGATCTCCCAGGGCTTTCTGGATGGCGGCGTTCATGGCCGCCTGGTCGATGGGGTCCACCTCCAGGATGCGCTCCTCCGGCAAGCCGGTGGCGAGCACCATGCGCCGGATGTCGATGGCGGGCACCTGATAGCCCATGAGGCTCAGCTCGGTCCCGGCATTCTGCTGGTGACCGGTCATGGCGGTGATGGAGTTGTCCAGCACCACCAGGCAGACGTTGGCTTTGGCGTGCACCGCGTCCACCAGGCTGTTGAAGCCGGAGTGGAAGAAGGTGCTGTCCCCCAGAATGCCGAAGACCTTGCGGCTGTCCCCCTGCTTTTCCAGAGCCTTGCTGAGGCCGATGGGGATGGAGAAGCCGGAGCCCATGCAGATGGCGGTGTCGAAGCCGTGGAAGGGCTCTCCGACGCCCAGGGAGTAGCAGCCGATGTCGCCCACGGCCACCAGCCGCTTGTGGTAGTTCTGCATGGCGAAGTAGAAGCCCCGGTGGGGGCAGCCGGCGCACAGGGCGGGGGGACGGGGCGGCGCGGTGAGGCTGCTGACGATGGGCTCCGCCGCTTCGCCCAGGCCGAAGGCGGCCCGGAGGCGGGCGGCGCTCAGCTCGCCCTGGCGAGTGGTGTAGGCCTTGCCCTCGCAGAAGATGCCCAGGGCCTTCACGGCCTCCTCCAGATAAGGCTCGCCCTCCTCGATGACGATGACCTTTTCCACCCGGCCGCAGAAATCCCGGATGAGATTGTCCGGCAGGGGATGGGTGATGCCCAGCTTCAGATAGCTGGCGGTCTCGCCGAAGGCCTCCCTGGCGTGCTGGTAGCTGATGCCGGAGGTGATGATGCCGATCTTCCGGTCATTCAGCTCGACCCGGTTCAGGGGGCTCGTTTCCGCGTATGCCTTCAGGGCTTCCAGGCCCGCCTCCACCGCCAGGTGCCGCTTCCGGGCGTTGGCGGGAAGCATGGCGTATTTCGCGGGGTTTGCCTCATATTTGCCCATGTGCTCCTGCCGCAGGCCCTGCTCCACCAGGCTCTTGGAGTGGCAGACCCGCGTGGTCATGCGCAGGAGCATCAGCAGGTCGAATTTCTCGCTGAGTTCAAAGGCCGCTTTCGTGAAATCCAGGCATTCCTGGCTGTCCGAGGGCTCCAGCATGCCCAGGCGTGCATGGGGCGCATACAGCCGGTTGTCCTGCTCGTTCTGGCTGCTCCAGCAGCCGGGGTCGTCGGCGCTCACCAGGACCATGCCCCCATTGACGCCGGTATATGCCGCGGAAAAGATGGGGTCCGCCGCCGCGTTCATGCCCACGTGCTTGAAGGCGGCCAGGCTGCGGAGCCCGCCGAAGGAGGCGCCCAGGGCGATCTCCACCGCGATCTTCTCGTTGTTGGCCCACTGGCAGTACACATCCTCTTTATAAAGGGCCATGTTCTCCAGGATTTCCGTGCTGGGCGTTCCGGGATAGGCGGCGGCAACGCCGACGCCGGCCTCCCACGCGCCGCGGGCGACTGCTTCGTCGCCGCTCATGATGACCTTGCTCAATGTCTGTGTGTCTCCTTTGCTTCAGGGTATGGCTTTTCCCGGTTTCGGGGGTTTACTCGTCGTCAAATTCCTCCGGCCGGTCGTCGGATTCCGGTCCGCCGGGGCCGATCAGCTTCCCCAGCAGTTCCAGCAGGAGCCGCTTCTCCTCGTCGGAGAGAGGGGAGAGAAAGAGCGCCGCGAAATCCGGCCGGTCCTCGATCAGCTCCAACACCCGCTCCCGGCCTTCGTCGGTGAGGAAGATGTTGAAAATGCGCTTGTCCCGGGCGGACTGCCGCCGCTCCACCAGGCCCGCCGCCACCAGCTTCCCCAGGGTCTCGCTGACGGACTGGGGCCGCAGCTGCAGGAGGGTGGTCATGTCCCGCTGGCTGATGCCGTCGGATTCGCCCAGCATGAGGAGGATGCGGTTCTGCGCGCTGGGACGGCCGCCCTTTTCCCCGTCGCCCCCGGCGATGGGACCGCGGCGAAGCACGGCGTAGAGCCGGAAGATCTGTTCCATGAGCTGCTCGTTGAGGCTCAGCTGAAGATCCATGGTCCTCCTCCTTCCAAGATTTGTAAGGTACTTGACAATAAGGTACTTGAATGAACTTTATTATACGACTGCCGACCGGTATTGTCAATATGTTCAAGTACCTGTTTGTCGGAAAATTTTGTTAAGGCAACACCGCACAATTCTGGTGCGCAGATTGCGCAGTCAGAATTTTCGTCAGATTGTCTGAAAATCGCGGGGAATACTTCCTGTATTGGCCAAGATTTTCGGGCAATATGACGGAACATGATGCAAGCAAGATGTGTACCGAGAATTGTGCGGTGTTGCCTTGATGGAGCCTTGACAAAAGGGAATGATTTTTGTAAAAACTCGTGACGAAGGGAGAATTTTGTTGTCTTTAAGGATGGAAGCCCTGATTTTAGGGGGAAAGGAGCGGCGCATGGACGATCTGCAGATCATCGACTTGTACTGGGCGCGAAGCGAGAGTGCGGTCGCAGAGACCTCGCGGAAATACGGGCCGTATTGCCGCAGCATCGCCTACGGCATCCTTCGTTCCGAGGAAGACAGCGAGGAATGCGTCAACGATACCTGGCTGCGGGCCTGGGACGCCATGCCGCCCCACCGCCCCGCCAGTCTGCGCGCGTTTTTGGGCAGGATCGCACGAAACCTGTCCCTGAATCGGCTGAAAGCCCTGTCGGCGGAGAAGCGGGGCGGCAGTCAGCTCGCTCTTGCGCTGGAGGAACTGGGGGAAACGGTCCCGGCCCCGGGCAGCGTGGAGCGGGCTGTGGAGGACAGGGAGCTGGCGGAATTGTTCGACCGCTTCCTTTCCCGGCTGGAGCCGGAGGCAAGGCGGCTTTTCGTCCGCCGCTATTGGTATCTCAGCCCCATCGGGGAGATCGCCGCAGAGTATGGAATGAGTGAAAGCAAGGTCAAAATGTCCCTGCTGCGTTCTCGCGGCAAACTGAAAAAGCTCTTGGAGAAGGAGGGGATCGAGATATGAAGGAAGAACGCCTCCTGACCGTCTTCGGCGGGATCAGCGACGGATATATCGAAGAATCTGCGCCGGGGCGGGGCAGGAAAACTGGAAGCGTCCGCCGGAAATGGGGGATGCTGGCGGCCTGCCTCTGCCTGGTCGCCGCTGCCGCTTTTGCCGTCCTTCGGGCTATGCCCTGGCGGACGGGGCTTTCCGCCGCTCCCCAGGACCGGCTCCTGGCCGCGATCCGGACCGACGGTATCCTCATTGATGCGCAAATATTGACCGAGCTGCCCATGATGAGGCGCGTCGCGGTCTATGAGCAGCTCTTTCCTCAAGGGTCTTATGTTCCCGAAACGGACCCCCCACCGGGCAGCGGGGCTAGGCTGGAGGCTTTTCTGGGGCAGCCGTATCTGGACGACGGGGAAAAGGTCTGGTATCGCGTCAAGGATATGGAGGAACTGAAATACCTCATCAGCAGGGACCGGGAGGGCGAACTGAAGCTGTGGGAGTTCCAAAGCTTCGTGGTGCTGGACGGCCTGCTTGCACGGCTGCGGGCAGTGGAGGCCACGGCGCAGGAGCTTGCCGACGCAGAGGCAGCGATCCGGCAGCGCTGGCCCGACGCGGACCTGACCCCCTATACCTACGGCGACGTGTACCGCCTGATTTTCGGCGTGGAAAGCGCGGAGGACCTGGCGTATATCGTCGCGTCGCCCTCCACCGCCAACAATCAGCCCCTGGGGTTGGAGATCCAGAAAAAAGTGGGGACTCACCGCTTCAATGATCGGGAGGTGATTTCCCGTTTCTATGATGCCACTGCAACCGTGGTCTGCTTCGGACGCAGCAATCAGGTCGGGTTCCGGGATTACAGATATACCTACAGCTTTTCGACAGACGCGGCCAATAAGCAGGACAGCGGGGAAGAGACCTGGGCCAACCGTTATCTGCGCGTCGTACTCCGAAGCGGCACATCCATCGACCGCTGGAAGTATTCGGCTCTGAGCGGGAGCTTCTATGAATTCGACGGCATCGCTACCGAGCCGCTGCCGGAGGAAACGGTCTCTGTGCTGAATGAAATCTTCGGGATCCGCTGAATCCGCTATGGGTACGGTTCTCTTGACAAACCAATCAGTGCTCTGTATAAAAACACTGTGTCCCATTGAGTTCACGAGCGAACCGTCCCCATGCAAAACCTCCTGGGGGTCGCTGAAAAGGGAGAACCGATCACTCAGGATTCAAATTCGATTGTAAAAAGAATCAACGGCTCATGGAGCGGCGCATCCTCGGCCTTGAAGGACTTGTCAACGCACAATATGTAGTTTGCCTTTTGGATGGCTTCCGAGAGAGCGGGGGAAGAAAGATGAAACTCGGCGCTTTTCAGTTTCCAGTGTCCGGCGATATCGGTAAAAACATGGAAAAGATCACAACGGCAATGGTCCGGGCTGCTTCGGAAGGCGTGCAGCTGCTGGCGTTTCCGGAGTGCGCGTTGACCGGATATCCCCCCAGAGACATTCCATCCTCGGCGGTGGTCGATTTTGTGCGTCTGGAAGCAGCCCACAGGGAATTGCAGGAGCTTTCGGACAAACACGGCATTAATCTGATCGTCGGCACCATGACCCGTGCAGCCGGAGGGGTGCGCAACACTGCCCTGATCCTCCGACCCGGCCTGCCGCCGCTGGCGTATCATAAACGCGCCTTGTGGGGGTGGGATCGGGACAATTTCGTGTCCGAAGACGAAACGGGCGTCGTGGAGATCGGCGGGGTACGGATCGGCGTCCGCATCTGCTTTGAAGTGCGCTTCCCGGAGTATTTCCGTGAGCTGTACCGACAGCATACCGACTTGAATGTGATACTGTTTTACGATGTGGCCGATGGAGACAGCGCCGGTCGTTACGACCTTCTTCGCGGTCATATCCGTACACGCGCCGTGGAAAACGTGTGCTGTACGCTGTCGGTAAACACGGCCTGTCCCGGCCAGTCCGCGCCCACCATGCTGGTCAATCGTTCCGGCGGGGTGCTGGCGGAAGGGGAGCAGGAGCGGGAAGCGCTGCTGACCTTGGATTTCGCACCGGGGCCGCTGGATTTCGGGGAACTGGGCAGAAAGGAGTATTCAGACGAACTATGCGGAACAACCGCTGCCGGCCGGGAAAGTTCTTATAAACCGCACACTGAAAAATAGGAGCGCGCCCCGTCTGCTGTATCGTAAACGGGACGCGCTGCAATCGATCAAACCGCCGCTCTTAACGCGGCGTGATGTCAGGAAAGGTTGAGTTCTGCCTTAAGGGCTTTCTGGAGTACGGCAGAAAAGTTGATGTCCTCTCTTTCCGCCATGGTATTCAGCCATGAAGGGATACTGAGGGTTTTCTTTACCGCCTTATTGTCATAATACCTGCGATATTCCATCGTGTCGCACTCGATCAGGCTTGCAAAGCTGCCGGTCGGGCAGTCTAAATCTGTAATGCTGCTTGCCGCCGGGATCGCCTCTTTGTGCTCCTCCAAATCGTATAACTGAAGACAAAGCGCGTCCTGGGCCATATCCATAGCCTCGACGAGCGTTTCGCCGGAGGTGGCAATTTCCAGGTCCGGGAAAATGACGCTGTATGCGCCGGCTTCCGGCGTGAAAATCGCAGGATAAACGTATCGCCTATCCGCCATAGATCTGCTCCTTCCTGAATATGTTTATATTTATCTGAGCTTTTTCATCCTTTGGGAGCCGGAAGTCCGGCGCTCCTGGCGATCGACCTGTATGTTCCGGGCGGTACGTCCTGGGTCTTGTGCCTGGGAACAGTAAAGGTCCTTCCCGTTGCTGGACTCCGCCAGAGCGTATGGTTCTTTCCTTCCCGAATGATGAAACAACCCGAATCTCTCAGCATTCTTTCCAATTCACTATATTTTATTTCCCCCTCGCCTCCCTTATGCCGCGCCGTTGAACACAGTATAATACGTATTATTACGTGTGTCAATGCCTGATTCAATATCAAGCTGCATACACCGCGGGCGGGGTCCATCGGACCCCGCCCGCGGGAACTGCTGGTGGTAAAGCCTCGCAGTATTCGCGCTTGTGCGGATACCCGCCATTCCGGCGAGTAAGGACGCACTTAATGGTTGAACAGGCTCAGGAGGATGCCCGCCGCCACGGCGGAGCCGATGACGCCGGCCACATTGGGGCCCATGGCGTGCATCAGCAGGAAGTTCTTCGGGTTTTCCTTCTGGCCCACCATCTGGCTCACCCGGGCCGCCATGGGTACGGCGGAGACGCCGGCGGAGCCGATGAGGGGGTTGATGCGGTTTTCCTTTTTCAGGAAAAGGTTCATGAACTTCGCCAGCAGGACGCCGCCGGCGGAGCCCACGGCGAAGGCGATGACGCCCAGGATGATGATCTCGATGGTCTGGAGGGTGAGGAAGGTCTCCGCCTTGGCGGACGCGCCCACCGCCAGGCCCAGCATGATGGTGACGATGTTGCACAGGGCATTGGAGGCGGTGTCGCTGAGGCGGTTGGTGAGGCCGCTTTCCTTAAAGAGGTTGCCCAGCATCAGCATGCCCACCAGGGGAATGGCGTCGGGCACCATGAGGGCCACCACGATGGTGACCACGATGGGGAACAGGACCTTTTCCTTCTTGCTCACGGGGCGGAGCTGGGACATGGTGATCATCCGCTCCTCCTTGGTGGTGAGGGCCTTCATCACCGGGGGCTGGATGACGGGCACCAGTGCCATGTAGGAATAGGCGGCGATGGCCACGGCGGGCAGGATCTGCTTCGCCATGCGGGTGCAGGTCAGGATGGCGGTGGGGCCGTCCGCACCGCCGATGATGGCGATGGAGCCCGCCTCCTGGGCGTTGAAGCCCAGCAGGATCGCGCCGATGAAGGTGATGAAGATGCCCAGCTGCGCGCCGGCGCCCAGCAGCAGGGATTTGGGGTTGGCGATGAGGGGACCGAAGTCGGTCATGGCGCCCACGCCCAGGAAGATCAGGGGCGGCAGGATGCCGATCTCATCCAGCAGGAAGAAATAACGGAAGAGACCCGCCGCCTCCGTCCCGCTGGCCTCGTTGAAAATGGTACTGCCGAAAAGGTTCGACAGCAGCATGCCGAAAGCGATGGGCACCAGCAGCAGGGGTTCAAATTCCTTTACCAGAGCCAGATACAGCAGCACGCAGGCGATGACCACCATCACCAGCTGCCGCCAGTCGAACAGGGCGACGCCCGTGTTGCCCAGAAAACTCATCAGTCCGTCAAGCATCGGCCGAGCCCTCCTTTTCCTTGAGAATGACCAGGACCTGCCCGGCCTCCACGCTGTCGCCCTCGGCGGCGCAGAGCTTCAAAACCCTGCCCTCCGCGGGGGCGGGAAACTGGAACAGGCTGCCGCCCGCTTCCATCAGCAGCAGCACGTCGCCGATGCGGACGGCGGCGCCTTCCCTGGCGTTGAGGGCCTGCACCTTTCCGGCGCAGGGGCTTGCGACGCCGCACTGCCCGTCGGGCAAAGACGGCTGCGTCTTGGCCGGCGCGGCGACAGCCGCGGGGGCTTCCGCCGCGGGGGCGGCCTTGCGGCTCATGAGGGCGTGCATGATGCGGATCGCCAGCATGATGATGGCCAGGACCACCATACAGACCAGCATGCCGATGACGGCGGTGACCAGGGCCCCGGCGATCTTCTGGCCCACGGTCATCTGGCCCAGCAGTTCGGGGTCGCTGAGGCGTTCGAGAATGCTCAAGCTTGCTTCCTCCCCGGCGGCCCCAGGGCCGCCACGATTTTATGACGCCCCAGTATAACCCAACCTATCGCCCAAGTAAAGACCTTTTCAGCTCCGGATCGGCTAAAAAGTCGGAAATGATGTCGAAAACGTGGGCCGGTTCCGCCTGTTCCCGGTTCAGGGCGGCGGCCAGCAGCAGGGCAAAATGCTTGTCCTCGGTCACATCCTCCAGCCGCAGGGTTTCTTCCCCCTCTCCAAAGCCCTCGATGCCCCATCCGGTATAGCGCACCCCGTCGGAAGTGCGGCAGCGCTGGGAAAAAACGCGGTAGGTCATGGCTTCTTCCTCCTCTGTGGGCGATGGTCTGTCCCTCTGCCCGCATGCAACTTTACCACCCTTCCGCCGGGGCCTGCAATCCAAAGCGTTCGACACGCTTCGACAAAAAACGGGAGCGCCGCAGGATACAGCGGCGCTCCCGGAAAAATGCGACAAAATGTAGCGAGTTTCCCCCGGCGGGTTCAGAAATATTTTTTGATGCGCTCCGTGGCGGATTCGATGGGGGCGGAAAGCGTCAGCGTGAACTGGATGCCCTCCCGCTGGCTGAAGGTGTCCAGCCATTCCAGGAAATCCTCCGCGCCGGCCACGGATTTGTCCTCGAACATCTTATAGAGGTTATCGATGAACACATGGGTGATGTCGTAGTTGCTGGCATGCATGGCGCTGATGAAGCCCTTCATGAATTCGGTGGAGCCGAAATCATAATTCGCGGCCACGATCAGCCTGGCCTGATGGGGGATGTCATAGGTGAGGCTGCGCTCCTTTTCGATGACCACCACGTCGCCCTGGGATTCCTCCAGCGCTTTTTCCACCATCTCGATGAGCAGCTTGGTCTTGCCCGAGCCCTTCACGCCCATGATTACTTTGACCATGTCCCGTCTCCTTTGTCCGTTTGATCATCGGCATCGCCGACCTGTTCTTATCCAGCAGTATAGCATCATTCCGGCGGCACTTCAACAGCTAAGCTGTTTCTTTTTTGTAAATCTCCGGAAGCCCGGAATCTCAGGAAGTCCGGCCCGTCAGCAGGGAACGCAGACAAAGGAGGAAGACCCTGCCCCAGCCCAGGCGCTCCACCGCCTCCGGGGCCGTCACGGCGAGGCGCAGCAGCTCCCGGCCCCGGCCGTCCAGCAGAAGCAGACAGCCCAGCTGCTGCCCCGCGGCTACCGGCGCTTCGATCTCCCGCGGCAGCTCCAGCTCCTTGCGCAGAGCGGCGGCCTCCTCCTTTTTCATCACCAGCTTCGTCTCGCCGCTCATGACCGGCTGGATGGTTTTCTCCTTTCCCAGGGTCACGGCCACCGGCGGCAGGGCCCCGTCGGGCAGGGCGTCCACCAGCTGCCACACGGCGAAGGCATGGTTCAGCAGAAGCTTCGCCGCCTCGAAGCGCTCGGCGCTCGTTTCCGCGTGCAGGACGACAGCGATATATTCCGTCCCGTCCCGGCATGCGGAGGCGGCCAGACAGTACATGGCCCCCTGGGTGAAGCCGGTCTTGAGGCCGGTGCAGCCCTCGTAGTAGCGCACCAGCTTGTTGGTGTTCGCCAGCCCGAAGGCCCCGTCCCGGATGCTGTCGGTCCAGATGCCGGTGTACGCCCGGATGCGGTCGTGGCCCAGCAGCGCCCGGCTCATGAGGGCGATGTCCCAGGCGCTGGTCAGGTGCTCCTCCTCCGTGGGGAGGCCCGTGCAGTTGGCAAATGTCGTGTCCGCCATGCCCAGCTCTTTTGCCCGCTCGTTCATGCGCCGGACGAATTCCCCTTCGCTCCCGGCGATCTCCTCCGCCAGGGCCACGGCGGCGTCGTTGGCCGAGGCCACCGCCACGCTTTTCAGCAGGTCGTCCAGGCGCATTTCTTCCCCTTCCTTGAGGAAGATCTGGCTGCCTCCCATGGAGGCGGCGTGAGCGGAGCAGCGCACGGGCTGATCCTCCCGCAGGCCGCCTCCGTCCAGGGCCTCGCACACCAGCAGCATGGTCATGATCTTGGTGACGCTGGCGGGCTCCAGCCTTTCATGGGGATTGTGGGCATAGAGGCAGGTCCCCGTCTCCCGCTCCATCAGCACCGCGGCCCCCACCCGCGCCGCCACGTCCTCCACGCTGCCGAGGGCTTCCACGCTCTCCCAGGGCTCCGGGTCGAAAACCTCCTCCGCCTCCGCCCGCGCGATGTTCCCGGGCAGCAGCGCCAAAACCAGCAGAAATGCGCAGCAGCGCTTCCCTAATCTCATGATGACCTCCCCTTTCCCCGGCGCAGCCGGCGCGATATACACGATACAGTAACAGGAATATGCCTCGGTTGACAGGAAGATGCTCCGGGGATAAAATATGAGGAAATACGGAAAAACGGAGCGCCAATGATGAACGATATGATCCTGCTGAAGCCCGGCGAGCTGGTGCTCAAGGGCCTGAACCGCCATTTCTTTGAGGACCGGCTGCGGGCCAACGTGGCCCGGCGGCTGCGGAGCCTGGGGGAGTTCCGCATCACCTCCGTCCAGTCCACGGTCTATGTGGAGCCGCTCTCCGAAAGCATCGACATGGAGGAAGCTTTCCGCCGCTGCCACCAGATCTTCGGCGTCATCGCCGTCTGCCGGGCCGCCGCCTGTCCCAAGGAGAAGGAGGCCATCGCCCGGACAGCGGTGGAATACCTGGGGGACCAGCTGAGAAAGGCAAAGAGCTTCAAGGTGGAATCCAAGCGCAGCGACAAGACCTTCCCCATGACCTCCATCCAGCTGAGCCAGTATGTGGGCTCCGTCATCGGGGAAGCCTTCCCCGATCTCCCGGCGGATATGCACGACCCCGACCTGGAGGTGAATGTGGAGATCCGGGAGCAGGCGGCCTATGTCCACGCCGGGGGCGAGCCGGCGGCGGGGGGGCTGCCCGTGGGCACCTGCGGCCGGGCGGTAAGCCTCCTTTCCGGCGGCATCGACAGCCCCGTGGCCACCTGGATGATCGCCCGACGGGGGGTGCAGATCATCCCCGTCCACTTCTTCTCCTTCCCCTATACCAGCGAGCTTGCCAGACAGAAGGTGCTGGACCTGGCGAAGCTGCTGCTGCCCTGGTGCGGGCGGCTGACGGTGGAGGTCATCCCCTTCACCCATATTCAGGAGGAGATTCGGGACAAGTGCCCGGAGCCTTATTTCACCCTCATCATGCGCCGCTTCATGATGCGCCTCAGCCAGGAAGTGGCCCTGGCCAACGGCTGCGGCGCTCTGGTGACGGGGGAAAACCTGGGGCAGGTGGCCAGCCAGACCATGGAGGCCCTGCGGTGCACGGAAGCGCCCCTGACGCTGCCGGTGCTGCGGCCGCTCATCGGCATGGACAAGGAGGAGATCATCCGAAAGGCCCGGGAGCTGGGCACGTATGAAACCAGCATCCTCCCCTATGAGGACTGCTGTACCGTCTTCACCCCGAAGCATCCCCGCACCCGTCCCACCCCGGAGGAGGTGGCGGAGGCGGAGAGCGTCCTGGACGTGGAGGCGCTGATCAAAGAGGCCCTTGCGGGCACGGAAAGGGTGCAGATCAAGCATGAAAGCTGAAAACTGGAAAGCGGAGATCCTCTGCGTGGGCACGGAGCTGCTGCTGGGGGACATCGTGAACACCAACGCCAGGGAGCTGAGCGCCGCCCTGCGGGGCATGGGCATCGGCGTCTACTGGCAGAGCGTGGTGGGGGACAATCCCGACCGGCTGCGTCAGGCGGCCCGGATCGCCGGAGAGCGGGCCAACCTCATCATCACCACCGGGGGCCTTGGCCCCACCTACGACGACCTCACCAAGGACATCGTCTGCGAGGTCTTCGGGGCGAAGCTCGTCCTGCACGAGGAGGAGGCGGAGAAGATCCGCGCCTTCTTCGCCCAGAAAAACCGTGAGATGCCGGAAAACAACCTGCGCCAGGCCATGCTGCCGGAGGGCTGCACCGTCTTCTCCAACGGGAACGGCACCGCCCCCGGCTTTGCCTTCACGGCGGGGGAGACCACGGTGATCCAGCTGCCCGGCCCTCCCCGGGAAATGCGTCTCATGCTGGAGACCGGGGTGATCCCCTATCTCCGGGGGGCGACGGACGAGATCCTGCTGAGCAGGGACATCCGCATCTTCGGCCTGGGGGAGAGCAGCGTGGAGGCGAAGCTGCACGACTATATGGAGAGCCTCACGAACCCCACCCTGGCCCCCTACGCCGGCACGGCGGAGGTGCGCCTGCGGGCCACCGCCAAGGCCCCGGACGAGGCAGCCGCGGAAAGGATGCTGGAGCCCGTGGTGGCGAAGGTGCGTGCGGAACTGGGCGACCTGGTGTACGCCGTGGACGAAGACAAGCTGGAGAGCGTCTGCCTCCGGCTGCTGAAGGAAAAGGGCCTGACCTTCGCCGCCGCGGAGAGCTGCACCGGCGGCCTCATCGCCAAGCGCTTCACCGATCAGTCCGGGGCCAGCAGCGCCTTTATGGGGGGCGTGGTGTGCTACACGAATTATGTGAAGCACCATGTGCTGGGCGTGCCCCAGGAGACTTTGGATGAATTCGGGGCCGTCAGCGCTCAGACCGCCAAGGCCATGGCGGAGGGGGTCCGGCGGGTCTGCGGCAGCGACCTGGCCGTGTCCGTCACCGGCTGCGCCGGCCCGAACAGCGACGAGCGGGGCACTCCCGTGGGCACCGGCTTCGTGGGCTTCGCTTCCCCGGAGGGGACCGTCGTGAAGCCCATCCAGATGGGGAAGGACCGGGAGTGGGCCAGGGTCTACGCCGCCTCCTTCGCCTTCGACCTGATCCGCCGTTATCTGACGGGCTGCCTTTAATCAAATCGCAACCGCTTCGCTGGGTTGCGATTTGAGAAGGCTTGCACTCCGCTCCCCGCACTGCGTCCTTATTCGGCAGAATCCGTCGCAGCGCCGCAAGCGGCACTGCTCGAACATTCCACCGAAACGTCCTTTTCAAAATGGAAGCAGAGCTTCCGTTTTGAGAGGAGGAGCAGCGGAATGAATGAGCTTTGGTCCATCGGACCGAAGCGAACGATATGGAGCTTGTGACGACGAAGTCCGCTCCGTGAAAGGTATTTTTCGCCCGGCACATGTCCGTGCGAAAAATGTTCCGACTTAATTCGCGCCTGCGGGCGCGAACTCTGCGAGGCATGATGAAAAGGAAATCCTGCATTTGCGGGAACATTTTGGCTTGGGGTGCGTCAAAGAAGACAACAACCGATCCGAAAGGAGCGAAAAACATGAAACGAACCGTCAGCCTGATCCTGGCCCTTGTGCTGCTGCTGGCTCTGGGCATGCCCGCCGCCGCAGAATCGACGGAGGAGCAGATGAAGAAGGTGATCCTCCAGGTCAAGACCACCCTGGACATCGGGGACGACTACACCTCCTTCAACGGCGACAGCTATAACTACGGCGACGCCACCTGGTGGTGGCTGAACTGGGAGAAAGAGGACGAGGGCCTCTACGTCACCTGTGACGACAACGGGAAGGTCTATTCCCTGGACCGTTACGACTACAACGAGGAGTATTCCCGTTCCTCCGGCCTCCACTTCCCCTCCTTTACCTTCGAGGACGCCCAAGCGGCGGCGGAAGCTTTCCTGCCCAAGGTCCTGGACGCCAACGAGGGCTTTGTCCTTCGGGAGCAGCAGGACCGGCTGCGGGACTACGGCCGCTATTCCGTCTCCGGCACCCTCACCCTCAACGGGGTGGAGACGGAGATGGGCTTCTATCTCAATTTCCGCACCTCCGACGGAGCGCTGACCTCCTTCTCCCGGGATGACGCGGGGGTCTTCCTCAAGGGCGGCGTTCCCTCCGGCGTGCCAGCCGTCACCCCGGAGCAGGCCCTGCAGATCCTGCGGGGCGCGCTCAGCAGCGAGCTGAGCTGGTCCTATTCCGACTATGAGAAGCACGAAGTGCGCCTGACCTATTTTGTGAGCATGGACAGCAGCGTCATGGTGGACGCCCAGACCGGCGCCCTGCTGGACCGCTGGGACGGCGGCATGCGGGGCGGCGGCGCCAACGGCTTAGCGCCGGAAGCGGAAGAAGCCGCGGCTGCGGACGACGCCAAGGGCCTCACCCCCCAGGAGACCGCCGCCGCGGAGAAATTCGACGGCGTGCTGGACGGGGAAGCACTGAAGGCCGCCGCCATGGCGGAGGAGGCCTTCGGCATCACCGAAGACTATGAGGTGGGCACCGTGACCTACCGGGCCGCCCAGCCCAGCGTGGACCCCGCCGAGCTGCCGGAGGGGGAGGAGCAGGACGATACGGTCACCGCGTTCTTCCGCCTGAGCCGCACCCTCACAGGGCCGGAATTCGGCCTGAGCCGCAAGGAATATGAGGAACTGACGGACAGCGGCTATGTGCCCACGGTGTGGAAGGAATTCACCGCCGACGCCCGCACCGGCGAGATACAGGGCCTCTATACCCGCTACAGCGGCTTCGGCTGGAAGGAGCGGGAGGAAGGGGCGGAGCCCGGCATCTCCGAGGCCGCCCTCCGTTTCCTGGAAAAGCGCTACGGCGATTGGCTGCCCCTCTGCGAGCAGACCTGGGCGAACCAGAGCCGCTGGGGCGTGCCCGTCAACAGCTTCACCTATACCCGCATGGAAGCGGGCTTCCGCTGCCCCATGAACACCATTTTCGTCACCGTCAACGCCCATACCGGCTTTGTGGATTCCTTCTCCGCCCAGTGGGACGAGGAGATGTGCTTCGGTCCCTCCGGCCCCCTGGTGGGGGAGGAGGCTGCCATGGACAGCTTCCTGAGCTATTATCGGGCGAAGCTCTGCTACGTCACCGTTCCGGAGGATAAGGACGATTGGGAGAGCCCCCGCCGCTGGCTGCTGGTCTACCTGCCCGATGCGGGCAACGGCTGGGTCGGCGGCGTCGACGCCGTCACCGGCGAGGCGGAATACCATGACTGGAGCGGGGAAAACCCCCTGCCCGTCTACGAGGACCTGGAGGAGAGCTACGCCCGGAAGGAGATCGAGACCCTGGCGAAATACGGCGTTGGCTGGTACGGCGTCAGCGAGTTCCAGCCCAAGGCCCCGGTGACGGAGCTGGATATGCTGCTGCTGATGCTCTCCGCCGTGGGCTGGCAGCCGGATTACGGGACCTATGCCGACGCGTCGGATGAAGAACTGGAGAGCATCTATTCCTCGGCCTATTACCAGGGCTTCATCGCCACGCGGGAGCAGAATCCGACGCGCCTTGTGACGCGCACGGAGCTTTGCCGCTGCTTCGTCAGCCTCAGCGGCATGCAGGAGGCCGCGAAGCTGCAGGGCATTTTCCGCACCGGCTTCACCGATGAGGAGGAGATCCCCGAAGAGGACCTGGGCTATGTGGCCATCGCCAAGGGCCTGGGCGTGGTGCAGGGCGACCGCAGCGGCGCGTTCCGCCCTGCGGAAGGGGCCACCCGCCAGGAGCTGGCGGTGATGCTCTACCGGTATTTGTCGAGATAAGACGCTTCGGATGCAAAGGACCGCCGGTTCTGCCGGCGGTCCTCAAGCGGTCGGCAAAGCGTCGACCGCTTGAGGGCAAAATCAGAAAGGATTTCTGATTTTGCAAGGATATCATGTGAAGGGGGCCTCTCCGCCCCCTTCACAAATCCCCCCTGCATGTCGAACCTCTGCCGATAGGTTTGTCTACAGTCTGATACTATTCACCGATAAAACGCTTTAAAAGATTTGCGAGGCAAATTTGTGTCGGCGGTAGCACACGCGTCCCTGCCAGGGGCCCTCGCGCGCGGAATGAGGCGGAGGAGGCAGCCGGGCTACCGCCCGGCAATGACGACAACGAAGTATGGCGCAAATATGGCCGCAAAGAATGAAATGGTTTTATCGGTGAATAGTATGAAGGACCGCCGGTTCTGCCGGCGGTCCTTTTTTGCGCCTTTCGGGCGAATTCTTTTACGAAAAGACTACACAGGCGCGCGATTATATGATACAATAATATAATAGGAACATGGGACAATGCCGGCATCCGGCGGATGGGAGAATGGCGTGAAACGAGGCCTCCTTCTGCTTTTCGCCGCGCTGCTCCTCCTCCTTGGGGGCTGCGGCACGGAGGGGAGCATCGACAAGCTGTACAGTCTTCCGCAGCTGGCGGATGAATATGTGGAGCTCCAGCGCGCCATCGACGGCGTGCTCTCCGCCGGCGCGGTCTACTCCGCCCCCGTGGACGGGGTCCACCGCCAGAGCGTGCAGCTCTGCGACCTCAACGGAGACGGGGAGGAGGAGGCGGTGGCTTTCTTTTCCACCGCCGGGGAAAAGCCCCTGAAAATCTATCTGTTCCGCCGCAGCGCGGGAAAATACGAGCGGGCCGCCGTCATCGAGGGGGCGGGCAGCAGCATCGAGAGCATCGACTATGAGGACCTGGACGGGGACGGCTGGATGGAAGCCATCGTGGGCTGGGGCATGGGGGGCGACCTCAAGATGCTGGAGGTCTATACCCTCAAGGGCTTTCAGCTGGCCTCCATCGCTGCCGCGGACTACAGCCGCTACCTCACCGCCGACATGAACGGGGACGGGCGGAAGGAGCTGCTGGCGGTCCGCCGGGGCACCGCAGAGGCCGCCGGCAGCGTCACCCTCTATTCCGTCGCCGGGGACGGGGAGACCTCCATCGCGGCGGAAAAGCTCTCCGCCGGGCTGGACGGCATCACCAAGCTGGCCGTGGGCGCCCTGAAGGACCGGCCCTGCGCCCTCTTTGTGGAGGGAAGCTGCCAGGGCGGACTGGTGACGGATATCCTCATCTATGAGGACGAGGTCCTGAAAAATATCACCCTGGACCAGGCGACCGGCGTCAGCGAGGGCACCCTTCGCTCCTCCACCGCCGCCTGCCAGGACCTGCTGGGGGACGGCGGCTGCCTGATCCCCATCCCCAGGGTGCTGCCCGCCCAGGGGGAGACGGTCTACCGGGTGCTGGACTGGTACGGCTACAACAGCCGGGGCAAGCGAACCATCGTCACCACCACCTATCACAATTATTCCGACAGCTGGTATCTGATCCTGCCGGACAGCTGGGGCGAAATCAGCCTCCGCCGGGAGGACAGCGACGTGGGCGAGCGGGCCGTGGTCTTTTCCCTGTGGAACGGGGAGGGAGAGCCGGTGACGGATTTCCTGGTGATCTATACCCTCTCCGGGGAGAACCGCCGGGAGCTGGCGGACCGGGAAGGCCGCAGCGTCATCCGCTCCGGGGGCGAGACCATCTTCGCCGCCGAGCTGCGCCTGAGCCAGAAGGAGTGGCCGGAGGGGCCGGATATGAACTGGCTGCGCCAGAATTTCCGACCCGTCTATTCCGAGTGGACCGCGAACTGAAGATATGCCTGACCGATGGAGGACGGCGTTATGAAGAAAGTACTGGTATTGGAAGACGAGGTGGGCATCCGCAGCTTCCTCGTCATCAATCTGAAGCGCTCCGGCTATGAGCCGCTGGAGGCGGGCACCGGCGCGGAGGCCTTCGAGCTCCTGCGCCTGAACCCGGATATCAAGGTGGCCCTGCTGGATGTGATGCTGCCGGACACGGACGGCTTCGAGGTCTGCCGCCGGATCCGGGCCTCCGGCAGCAAAATGGGCATCATCATGCTCACCGCCCGCACCCAGGAGATGGACAAGGTCACCGGTCTCATGACCGGAGCGGACGACTATGTCACCAAGCCCCTGGCCTCCATCGCCGAGCTTACCGCCCGGGTGGACGCCCTGTACCGCCGGGTGGGGGGCGACGACATGCCCGAGACCGGGGAAGTGGTGCGGGGGCCCTTCCGGCTGAACACCCGCAACCGCACCCTGGAGAAGAACGGGGAGCGCATCCGCCTCACCCAGGTGGAATACGCCATCGTGAAGCTCTTTATGGACAATCCCGGCAAGGCCCTGAGCCGGGAGGAGATCCTGGCCTCCGTCTGGGGCCCGGATTACGACGGGGACCTGAAGATCGTGGATGTGAACATCCGCCGCCTCCGCATCAAGGTGGAGGACGACCCCCAGACTCCCAGCTGCATCACCACCGTCTGGGGCTTCGGCTATAAGTGGGGCTTCTGATGCCGGATAAGGAGCCGTTTCGCCTCTTTCGGGTCCGGGGACTGCGCAACCGCTGGATGCTGGGCAGTATGGCCGTCCTGCTGGTGCTGACGCTGGTCGCCGTCAGCGCCTACGGCGTCGCCATCGGCAGTTATTATTACAGCAGCGTGCGCACGGGGCTGGAGACCAAGGCCAGCTCCTCCTCCGCTTTTTTCTCCAATTATGTCAACCGCACCTACGCGGAATACTATCAGAGCGCTTACCGCTTCACCGCCCTCTTTGACGAGCGGGACAAGCTGGACCTGCAATTCATCAGTTCATCCGGCCGCATCGAGGTCTCCACCTACGGCCTCACCGCCGGCACCATGCCCGGCACGGAGGATATCAGCGCCGCCCTGGAGACGAAGAAGATTTCCTCCTTCATGGGCCGTGACCCGTCCACGGGGGAGCGCATCGTGGCGGTGTCCAGCCCCCTGGTCTACGGAGACGGGCGCGTCATGGGCATCATCCGCTATGTCTCCAGCCTGCGGCTGGTGGACCGGCAGGTGGTCAGCCGGGTGCTCATCGCCGTGGGCATTGCCGCGGGGCTGCTGCTGGTCATGTTCCTGACGAATCTGGTCTTCATCCGCAGCATCGTGACCCCCATCGGCGAGGTCACGGCCATGACCCGGCGCATCGCCGACGGGGGCTACGGCAGCCAGATCCAGAACAAATACAAGGATGAGATGGGAGAGATGGTCTCCGCCATCAACGACCTTTCCATCCAGATCAGCCATTCGGAGAAGGTGAAGACGGAATTCATCTCCTCCGTCTCCCACGAGCTGCGCACCCCTCTCACCGCCATCACCGGCTGGACGGAGACCCTCAGCTATGACGAGAGCCTGGACGAGGACACGCGGAAGAAGGGCCTGGCTATCGTTCTGGAGGAGGCGCGGCGGCTCACCAATATGGTGGAGGAGCTGCTGGTCTTCACCCGCATCGAGGACGGGCGCTTCACCGTCAGCATCGAAAAGCTGGATATCGAGGCGGAGCTGGAGGAGGCCTGCTTCACCTGCCGGGAGCTCATCAAGCAGGAGGGCATCAAGCTGGAATACACCCCGCCGGAGGAACCCATGCCCCTCATTCCGGGGGACCCGGAGCGGCTCAAGCAGGTCATCCTGAATATCCTGGACAACGCCTCCAAGCACGGGGGCAGCGGCAAGCGCATCGTCGTGACCCTGCATCTGGAGGAAAACTACCAGGCCTCCGGCAAGGATTTCGTCTGCATCCGTGTGCGGGACTTCGGCCCCGGCATCCCGCCGGACGAGCTGGGCAACGTGAAGCTGAAATTCTACCGGGGCAGCAGCAAGGCCAGAGGCAGCGGCATCGGCCTTGCGGTCTGCGACGAGATCGTTCGCCTGCACAACGGCATCCTGGACATCGGCAACGCCCCGGAGGGGGGCTGTGTGGTCAGCGTCTTCCTGCCCACGGGGCCGTTGCCGCAATAGAAGAAAAACAAAGGAAAAACATTGATGAAGAAGAAAAAACAGGACGGGGGCTTCCGCACCACCATCGGCGGCCAGGCCCTCATCGAGGGCATCCTCATGCGGGGCCCGGCGAAGCAGGCCATCGTGGTCCGCCTGGCGGACGGGACCCTGCAGGAAAAAACGGAGGAGCTGAAGCTCATCAAGGACCGCTATCCCATCCTGGGCTGGCCCCTGATCCGGGGCGTGGTGATCTTTTTCAGCTCTCTCATCAACGGGGTCAAGGCCCTCATGTATTCTGCCGACTGCCTCCCGGAGGAGGAGCAGGCGGCTCAGGAGGACAAGATCGACAAGTGGATCAACGCCCATTTCGAGGGGGAGAAGGCCAAAAAGCTCATCATCGGCGTGTCCGTGACCCTTGGCATCCTTCTGGCGGTGGCGATCTTCATGGTGCTGCCCTATCTGGTCACCGGCGTCTTTACCAAAGCCATCGGCTCCTCCTTCGTGAAAAACGTCATCGACGGGGTGCTGCGCATCCTCATCTTCCTGGTCTACATCCGCCTGGTCACCCTGTCCAAGGATATCCACCGGGTCTTCGAGTACCACGGGGCGGAGCACAAGAGCATCCACTGCTATGAAAAGGGCCTGCCCCTGACGGTGGAGAACATCCGGCCCCAGCCCAGGGAGCATCCCCGCTGCGGCACCAGCTTCCTCTTTGTGGTGATGATCGTCTCCTTCCTGGTGTTCAGCGTGGTCAGCTGGCGCAATCGCATCGCAGCCTTCTTCCTCCGCCTGGCGCTGCTGCCGGTGGTGGTGGCCTTCAGCTATGAGATCAACCGCTGGGCGGGCAGGCACGACAACCTTCTCAGCCGCATCCTATCCGCGCCGGGCCGGGCCCTGCAGAAGCTGACGGTCTTTGAGCCCGACGAGAGCATGATGGAGTGCGCCGCGCGGGCGCTCACCCTGGTCATCCCGGAGGAGGAGGGAGCGGACCGCTGGTGAAAACCTATAACGACGTCTATCTGGAGACCCGGCGGGCCCTGCGTTTCGCCGGGGTGGAGGACGCCGGCTTTGAGGCCCGCATCCTCCTTTCCGCCGCCGCGGACAAGCGGCCGGAGGATTTCCTGCGGGACCTGCGCCTCTATCCCGGCGAGGACTTCGTGCAGCGCTCGAAGGAATACCTGGACCGGCGGCTGGCGGGGGAGCCCGCCGCCTACATCGCCGGCAGCTGGGAATTCCACGGCCTGGAGCTGGAGATCAATCCCAACGTGCTCATTCCCCGCAGCGACACTGAGGTTTTGACGGACGCCGCCATCGACTTCCTGCGCCGAAGGAATGGCGCGCGCGTGCTGGACCTGTGCACCGGCAGCGGCTGCATCGGCCTTGCCGTGGCCGCCGCCGTTCCGGACTGCCGGGTGGTGCTGGCGGATATCGACCGGCGGGCCCTGATGCTGGCGAAGCGCAACGCCCTGCGCCATAAGCTGAGCCAGCGGGTGCTGGCCCTGGAGGCGGACGTTCTGGCCCCGCCCGCCCGGCAGCTGGGGCAGTTCGACCTCATCACGGCCAATCCGCCCTATATCCCCACGGGGGAAATCGAGGGGCTGGACCCCTCCGTCCGGGATTATGAGCCCTGGACCGCCCTGGACGGGGGCGGCGACGGACTGGATTTTTATCGGGCCATCTTTGCCCGCTGGCTGCCCGTCCTCAAGCCGGAGGGCTGCCTGGCCCTGGAATGCGGCGAAGGGCAGAGCGAAGCGCTCCGCCGCTTCGGCGCCCGGGCGGGCTTCACGGAGATCACCCCTTTCCGGGATACCGGGGGCACGGAGCGTGCCCTGACCTTTCAGGGAAGAATACAAAGCGAGTCAGATATATAGGAGGATATACCCATGGCCAAGAAGACCGCAGTCGCAGCCGCCGCCCCGGCGGCAGATAAGAAAAAAGCGCTGGAAAGCGCCATGGCGCAGATCGAGCGCACCTTCGGCACGGGCAGCATCATGCGCCTGGGCGATTCCGCCACCCTCAATATCGAAGCCATCAGCACCGGCTCCCTGTCCCTGGACCTGGCCCTGGGCATCGGGGGCGTTCCCCGGGGAAGGATCATCGAAATCTACGGGCCGGAATCCTCCGGCAAGACCACCCTGGCCCTGCATATCCTGGCCTCCGCGCAGAAGATGGGGGGCGTCGCCGCCTTTATCGACGCGGAGCACGCCCTGGACCCGGTCTATGCCCGCAATCTGGGGGTCAACACCGACGAGCTGCTGATCTCCCAGCCGGATACGGGGGAGCAGGCCCTGGAGATCACCGACGCTCTGGTGCGCTCCGGCGCGGTGGACGCCATCGTCATCGACTCCGTGGCGGCCCTGGTGCCCCGCAGCGAGATCGAGGCGGAGATGGGGGACAGCGTGGTGGGCCTCCAGGCCCGGCTCATGTCCCAGGCCCTGCGGAAGCTGGCGGGCTCCATTTCCAAGACCAACTGCATCGTCATCTTCATCAACCAGCTGCGGGAGAAGATCGGCGTCATGTACGGCAATCCGGAGACCACCACCGGCGGCCGGGCCCTGAAATTCTATGCCAGCGTGCGCCTGGAGGTAAGGCGGGTGGAGACCCTCAGCGTGGGGGGCACCAAGGTGGGCAACCACACCCGGGTGAAGGTGATGAAGAACAAGGTCGCGCCCCCCTTCCGGGAGGCGGAGTTCGACATCATCTACGGGGAGGGCATCTCCCGCACCAGCGAGCTGGTGGACACGGGCCTGAAGCTGGGCCTCATCGAAAAGGGCGGCAGCT
Source organism: Oscillospiraceae bacterium (assembly GCA_016286665.1). Taxonomy (GTDB): domain Bacteria; phylum Bacillota; class Clostridia; order Oscillospirales; family Oscillospiraceae; genus UBA1774. The sequence goes on along the minus strand of JAEETX010000016.1, from coordinate 6,890 downwards.
GGTTCACCTACCGGGATCAGCGCCTCCAGGGCAAGGACAGCATGAAGGACTATCTCAAGCAGAACCCGGACATCGCCGACGAGCTGGAGGCGGAGATCAAGGAGCGGCTTCTCAGCGCTTCCCGCGGCGATGAACCCTCGGAGGAAGCCCCCGCCGCGGCGGGAAAGGCCGTCAGCATCAGCGCGGATGATTTTGAAGACTGAGGAAATCCATGCGCCTGGAGAAGATCGAGGTCCTGACGGAGGATAAGCTGCTCCTCCATATGGAGGATGGCAGCGCCCTCCGCTGCGGGCTGCAGGAAATGCTGGATTTCGGCCTCCGCAGCGGCCTGGAGCTGGCGGAGGAGGAAGAAGAAAAGCTGCGGGATGCCTGCGCCTGGTGGGAGGTGCGCCGCAAGGCCGCCGCCCTGGCGGCGGAACGGGCCATGTCCGCCGGGGAACTGAAGCGCAAGCTGCGCCAAAAGGGCGCGCCGCCGGAGCTGGCGGAAAAGGCAGCGGACCGGCTGCTGGAGCTGGGGGTCCTGGACGAAGGGGCCTACGCCGCCATGGTGGCGCGGCACTATGCCGCCAAAGGCTACGGGCGCATGCGCGTGGAACAGGAGCTCCGCCGCCGGGAGCTGCCCAGAGAGCTCTGGGCGGACGCCCTGGAAGCGATGCCCGACAGCCGGGAGACCCTGGACGAGCTGGTGAGAAAGCGCCTGGGGAACGCGCCGGCGGACAAGGCTGCGCGGACGAAGCTGGCCAGCAGTCTCGTGCGCCGCGGCTACGGCTGGGAGGAGGTCCGCGCCGCCATGGAGCGGGCCGCCGGGGACTTCGGGGACTGATATGTACTTTTTTGGAGGAACGAACCATGGCCGTAAAAGTGGGAATGGTATCCCTCGGCTGCGCAAAGAATCTGGTGAACGGGGAGCAGATGCTCCATCTCCTGCAGGCTGCGGGCTATGAGATCACCGCCGACCTGGGGGAGACGGAAGTGCTCATCATCAATACCTGCGCCTTCATCGACTCTGCCAAGCAGGAGGCCATCGACAACATCCTGGAATTCGCGGAGCTGAAGAAGGAAGGACGGCTGAAAAAGCTGCTGGTCGCCGGCTGCCTCAGCCAGCGCTACCGGAAGGAGATACTGAAGGAGCTGCCGGAGGTGGACGGTATCCTGGGCACCGGCAGCTATGACGATATCGTGCCCGCCGTGGCCGCCGCCCTGCGGGGGGAGACGCCCCGGTTCTTCGGGGATATCTCCGCGCCGGTCAGCGAGGCGGAGCGCCTCGTCACCACCGGCCCGGGCTGGGCCTATCTCCGCATCGCCGAGGGCTGCGACAACCGCTGCGCCTACTGCGTCATTCCCGCCATCCGGGGCAGATACCGTTCCCGCCCCATGGAGAATATCCTGCGGGAGGCGGAGGGCCTGGCGAAGCTGGGGGTCAAGGAGTTCATCGTGGTCGCCCAGGATATCACCCGCTACGGCACGGACCTCTACGGGCAGCCGCGGCTGGCGGCGCTGGTGCGGGCCCTGGCGAAGATCGAGGGCGTCCGCTGGATCCGCCTCCACTACCTCTATCCCGACCTCATCGACGACGACCTCATCGACGCCGTGGCTTCGGAGCCCAAGGTGGTGAAGTATCTGGATATCCCCATCCAGCATATCAGCGACGGCATCCTGAAAAAGATGAACCGCCGGGGCACCGGCGCCGAGATCGAGGCCCTGCTGACGAAGCTGCGGCAGCGCATCCCCGGTCTGGTGCTGCGCACCAGCCTTATTACCGGCCTGCCCGGCGAGGGAGAAAAGGAATTCGAGGAGCTCTGCGCGTTCCTGAAAAGGGCGAAGCTGGAGCGGGCGGGGGTCTTCGCCTACAGCCCGGAGGAGGGCACCCCGGCCTATCAGATGGACCGGCCCGACGCCGAGACAGCGGCCCACCGGGCGGAGCTGGCGGTGGATATCCAATCGGAGATCATGGACGCGTTCAACGCTTCCCGTCTGGGCACGGTGCAGGAGGTGCTGGCGGAGGGCTTCGACCGCTTTGCCGACTGCTGGTATGGCCGCAGCTATGCCGACAGCCCGGAGGTGGACGGCAAGGTCTTCTTCACCGGCAGCGGCGTAAAGCCCGGCGAATTCGTCAGAGTGCGCATCACCGACACCCTGGAGGGCGATTTGGTGGGCGTTGCGGAGGAGGATGAAGGATGACGACGGCCAATAAGCTCACGATCCTCCGGGTGGTCCTGATCCCGGTTTTCTTCCTGCTGATGCTGGTGCCCTTTCCCGGCCACAAGTGGCTGGCTTTGCTGGTTTTCGTCTCTGCGAGCCTCACGGATTATCTGGATGGCCACATCGCCCGGAAGTATCACCAGGTCACCACCTTCGGCAAGTTCATGGACCCGCTGGCAGATAAGCTGCTGGTCATGGCGGCCCTCATCATCTTTGTCCAGTGGGGGCAGATCCCCGGCTGGGCCGCGTTCGTGATCCTGACGCGGGAATTCGCCGTCACGGCCCTCCGGCTGGTGGCCGCCGCCGACGGCACCGTCATCGCCGCGGGCATCTCCGGCAAGGTGAAGACCTTTGCCAGTCTGGTCTGTCTCTGCCTGATGATGGCGCCCTTCCATGGCGTTGTGCTGATCCCAAAGTCCTTCACCCTGGACAACCTCTGCGTGATCGTCATGGTGGCCACCACCCTCTGGTCCGGGGCGGAATACTTCCTCAAATACGGGAAGCTGCTGAAGGTGAAATGATTCAAATCGAACCCGCTTCGCTGGGCTTCGATTTGAGAAGGATTTGCGCTCCGCTCCCCGCACGTCCTTATTCGCCGGAATGGCGAGTATCCGCGCAAGCGCAAATACCCGCAGATTCCGGCGAAGCGTCCTTCTCAAAATTGAAGCGGTGCTTCAATTTTGAAGAGGAGGAGCAACGAAATGAATGAGCTTTGGCCCGTGGGCCGAAGCGAACGATATGAAGTTTGCTCCGACGAAGTCCGCTCCGCGAGAGGTATTTTGGAGCAGAAGTGAATTCCGCCCCAAAATGATTCCGACTCTATTCGCGGCTTGCGAGCCGCGAACTCTGTGAGACAATAAGGTCGGCCCTCCGCCGAGCTGCGGAGGGCCGTTGCTTGATTTGGAGATTAACAATGGAAAACAAGGGAACGATCACCACATTTCTGACGGAGGACGGCTTCGCCCGGCTCATTTTCGGCGAGACCACGGGCATCGTGGCCTGGGCCGCCGGGCGCTTTACCCTGTCCAAAACCGTTACCGCCGCTCTGGGCCGGGGCCTCACCGCCGCCGCCCTCATGGGCTCCACCCTCAAGGACGAGGCGGGGAGCCTCACCCTCCGCTTCCGCGGAAACGGCCCCGCCGGGGGCCTCACCTGCGTCTCGGACGCCGCCGGCAACGTGCGGGGCTGCGCCGACGAGCCCACGGCGGAGCTGCCGCCCAACGCGGCGGGCAAGCTGGACGTGGGAGGCGTCATCGGCCGGGAGGGCGAGCTCTATGTGGTGCGGGACTACGGCTTCGGCGAGCCCTATGTGGGCCATGTGAAGCTCATTAGCGGGGAGATCGCCGAGGATATCACCAATTACTATGCCGTCAGCGAGCAGACCCCCACGGTCTGCGCCCTGGGGGTGCGTGTGAACCGGGACGGCAGCCTGAAAAGCGCCGGGGGCTTCCTGCTGCAGCTGCTGCCCGGCGCGCCGGACAGCCTGGCGGAGAAGCTGGAGGAGCGCGTCCGGGTCCTGCCTTCCCTTTCCGCCCTCATCGCCGAGGGGAAGACGGCGGAGGACGTGGCCGCCCTGGTCTTCGGGGACATCCCCTATGACGCCGTGGGGCAGAGCGAAGCCCGCTACAGGTGCACCTGCGAGCGGGAGAAATACCGGCGCAGCATCAAGAGCATCGGCATCCGTGAGCTGACGGATATGGCCCGGAGCCGGGAGGGGGCGGAGGTGGTCTGCCGCTTCTGCGGCGAACGGTATTTCTTCCCCCCGGAGGAGCTGGACGCCATGCTCGCCGAGCGAAAGGCGGAGCTGCGGGCAAACGCTGCCCGGCGGGACTCTACGCCTCCGGAAGAAAACTCGTGACGCTGATCTCAAAGGCGGTGCGCTGCAGGCTCCCCGTCTCCGTGACCTTGATGTAATTGCGGCTCTGAAAACGCCCCGTCAGCCGGACGGGGCGTCCCTGTCTCCAGGCGGCGGCCTCCTGGGCGTTTCTCCCCCAGGCGATGCAGGGGAGGTAATCCCCCCGCCCGTAGCGCCGGGGCACCGCCAGCATCAGGTCGCAGATTTCCCGGCCCATGGGCGTACGCCGCCAGGTGGGTTCCCGGCAGAGGGTCCCTGCCAGCTCCGCTTCGTTTTGGTCCTCGTCCTCCGGGGGCAGCAGGTCCTGGGCGTAAACATAGAGGAGCAGGCGGTTCCCCTCGCCGCTGCGGTTGGCGAAGCTGCGCACCTCTCCCCGCAGGGCAAGTCTCTGCCCCGCCGGGGGGATCCCCGGCAGCAGGAAAGCCGGCAGGGTCACGTTCAGCCGGTCCGCCGCGCCGGAAAGACGGCGGGTCAGCAGGGGAAAGCTGTAATAGTCCGCGCCGCGGCTGCGGTGGCTGAAGACGCTGTCCGCGTCCACCGTGCCGCAGAGCCGGGCGGTATTGTTCTGCCATGCCAAGGGGCAACCCTCCTTCATTTGCCCGCAGGGGCGGGTAATAGAAGGGTATGCGCGCCCGAAGGAGGATATGCCGGGATGGAAATGCGAAAGGCCCTGCCGGAAGACCGGGAACGGATCGACGAGCTGTTTCGGGAAATGATGCGCAGCATCTTCCCCGACCGGGAAGCGGAGGGGTATGCGGAAGGATATCTGGATGAGTTCTTCGCCGCCGGGGAGGACTGGATCTGCCTGGCCCTGGATGGGGAGCGGACGGTAGCCTACCTCTCCATCGAAGTCTACCGCAACCCCCGGACGTATATCTATCTTGACGATCTTTCCGTCACGGGACCTTACCGGAATCAGGGCATCGGCTCTGCCCTCATCCGGGAGGCGGAGGCCTACGGGAGAAGGATCGGCGTCCCCGGCGTCATTTTCCATGTGGAGAAGCATAACCGGGATGCTTTTCGCCTCTATGAGCGCCTGGGCTACCGCATTTGGCGGGACGACGGAGCCCGCTGGCTGATGCACAAGGAGCTGTGAAACGGAGAACGGCAGGACGCTTTCGGCATCCTGCCGTTGTTCACAGCCGCAGGCCGGCGCTGGGGTCCGCGCCGAGAAGGAGCATGGCCCCGGCGGCGGCCAGCACCGCTTCCGGCTCCGGCGCATGGGCCGATTCCAGGGTCACCGGGATCTCCTGGGGCTCCAGCAGGTCGCCGCGCAGGGTGCGCAGGTCCCGCCGCAGGGAAAGCATGGCCCCGTCGGAGCGGATGCTGCTGAGGGTCAGGTCGTCCCCCTCGCCCAGGCCGCAGCGCACGTCTCCCGGCTTTTCGCCGCCCACCGTCAGGCGGCACCGGGCCTCCCGGTCCGCCGCCGCGCCCCGGGGCACGATGAGCAGATCCGCCCTCCCGGCGCAGAGGGCCGCGTCCACCAGCCCTTCCCGGCTGGCTTTTTTGATGGCCTTTTCCACATAGGGCAGGGTCTTCCGGCTGCCCCCCGGCGCGATGTGTACGCTGAACAATCCCCATCCCCTCCGGGGAGAGTATGCACCGTAGCGAGGCGGAATATGCGCCGGCATTTCTCATTCGCCCGCTCCCCCTCTTGACAAAACCATATCCCATGCTATAATGTAACCAGTCTTCAGGGCGGGGTGCGATTCCCCACCGGCAGTAAAGTCTGCGAACCCCCTACAGGGGGCCGATTCGGTGTGATTCCGAAACCGACGGTATAGTCCGGATGAGAGAAGACGGTCTCTGCCCCTTTATCGGCAGCCGTGCGCCTGTGAAGTGATTTCACCGGCGCTTTTTTGCTGCGCCGGAAAAAGGAGAAAGAAATCATGGACAACACCAACTCCACCCCCCGCAAGAGGATCGACACCAAGGAGCTGACCATGCTGGCGCTCCTGGCCGCCCTGGCCTATGTGGTCATGTTCCTCTCCAAGCAGATCCCCGTGAATGTTCTGGGCTTCCTGAACTTCGACCTGAAGGACGTGATCGTCTGCATCACGGGCTTCCTCTTCGGCCCCCTGGCGGCCCTCGGCGTCAGCGTGGTGGTCTCCTTTATTGAGATGATCACCATCTCCTCCACCGGCATCTGGGGCTTTGTGATGAATGTGCTCAGCACCTGCGCTCTGGCCTGCACCGCCGCCTGGTTCTATCAGCGGAAGCGCACCATGCGCAACGCCATCATCGGCCTCGTCCTCGGCGTCCTGCTCATGACCGCGCTCATGATCCTGTGGAACTATCTCATCACGCCCATTTACATGAAGATGCCCCGGGCGGCAGTGGCGAAGCTGCTGGTTCCCACCTTCCTGCCCTTCAATCTCATCAAGGGCGGCATCAACGCCACCCTCACCATCCTGCTGTATAAGCCGGTGGTCACCGCCCTGCGCAAGGCGAAGCTGGTAAAGCCCTCTACGGGCGCCAACCAGGGCGGAAAGAAGAAGGTGGGCGTGCTGATCGTGACCGCCGTCCTGCTGGTCACCTTCATCCTTTTGGCCCTTGTCCTGGCAAAAGTGATTTGATTAAAACAAGAACGGGGGCGCTGCAAAATGCAGCGCCCCCGTTTCCCGATATCCCCGAAGGAGATACCGCAATCGTGCCCGTATAGCAGGCGCATCATCCGGCACGCTGCAATTGCAGCGTGCCCTTATTTGCCGCCGGTCCGGCCGGGATCGGCAGTGTGCTTCGCTTCTGCGGTGCTGCCGCCCGGAACCGTGCCGCTGCCGGCGCTGCCGCCCGGAACCGTGCCGCTGCCGGCGCTGCCGCCCCGGTCCCTGCC
>JAEETX010000087.1 GCA_016286665.1 Oscillospiraceae bacterium | reverse complement strand
CACGGCAGGCGTCTGCGCCATGGCTCTGGGCTGCGCCGGGGCGCTGGGGGGCTTCGGCGCGGGAAAGGGGCGGCTCCTCACCGCCCTGGGCTGCGTGCTGGGCAACGCCGCCGCCGCTTTCTGGGCCGCGCCGGGGCTTCTCCGCAGCGGCCTGCTCTATGCGTTCTTCATCGCCTCCGTCCTCTTTATGCTGCCCACGCAGCGCTTTTTCGAGAATCTGCGGCGCGCGGAGCCTTCGCCCGCCGGCGGGGGCCTCCTCGGTTATCTCCGGGGACGCGCCGCCCTGGCCGCCGCCGCCTTTGAGGAGCTGGAAGCCCTCCTGCGCGCCGAGCCGGAGGCGGGGCGCAACGACGAGGACGTGATGACTGTTTTCGACGTCGCTTCGGAGGCGGTGTGCCGCCGGTGCCGGGAGCGGGAAAAATGCTGGGGCAGGGAGTATGAGACCACCCGCAGCGCCATGCAGGCCGCTTGGGAACCCATGTGGGCCAGAGGCAGCGCGGCGGCGGAGGATTTCCCCCTCTGGTTTCGGGATCGCTGCCTGGACCTGAGGGGCTTCACCGCCGCCGTGAGCGGGGAACTGAAGGCCCTGCGCCGCCGCCGCCAGACCCGGAAGCGCCTGCAGGCGGACCGGGACCTGCTGGACCGGCAGTACGGGGATTTCGCCCGTATCCTGCGGGACCTGGGGGGCGGGCAGAGCCTCCCCGCCAGGGAGGAGCCGAAGCTCAGCCTGCGCCTGGAGGAATATCTGCGGGATAAAGCCCCCGGCACCCTCTGCACTGCTTTCCGGGATGGGAACGGGCGGCTCCACGTGGAGCTCAGCGGCGTGGGAAAGACGCTTCTGCTGCATCGTGCCGGCTGGCTGGAGGAGCTGAGCGCCGCTGCGGGAACGGAACTGAGCTGCCCCGACACGGAGGGCGCGCGGCTGCAGCTCTATGAGCGGGAACCCCTGGAAGCGGAGGTGGGGGTGGCCGCCTGCTGCCGGGGCGGCAAGGCCCCCTCCGGGGATGTGGCCCGCTCCTTCAAGTCGGCGGAGGGCATCCTCTATCTCATCATCGCCGACGGCATGGGCAGCGGGCAGGAGGCCTCCCGGGACAGCGCCGCTGCCGCCTCCCTGGCAGAAAAGCTGCTCCGTGCCGGCGTCGGGCCGGAGACCGTGCTGCGCACCCTGAACACGGCCCTGATCCTGCGCAGCGAGAAGCGCATGTGCAGCCTGAGCCTGGACCTGATGAGCGTCAACCTGTTCACCGGGGAGACCTGCGTTTATAAATACGGGGCCGCTCCCTCCTATGTGCGCAGCGGCGGCCAGGTCCGGGCCGTGCAGGGGCAGACCCCCGCCGCGGGCACCGACGACGTGGGGCCCGACTGCGTCCGTCTGCAGCTGGAATCCGGCAGCGCGGCGGTGATCCTCAGCGACGGGGCGGCCAGGGCGGAGAACGTAGGGGAGCGGCTGCGCGCATGCGACCCCGGTTCTCTCCGGGAGCTGGCGGGGAACATCCTGACGGACGCCGCGGCCAGGGGCGGCTGGGAGGACGACATGACCGTGCTGACCCTGAGCCTCCAGTCGAGAGGCGAACCCGGAATATCCTGAGGCCATTCCGGGCATACTGCCAGTGTCCGGAAAAACCGGGAACGGGAGGCGAAAGTATGGTGAAGGGCGTGACGCGGCGGGTGATCCTGGTGGATGCCCCGGATCGGAAGCAGTTTGAAAAGGCCATCTTTATCCTGAAGGACGGCGAGAGCGAAAGCGCGGAGGACCTGCTGCACGAGGCGCGCCGGATCGCCGCGGAAACCATGGGCGGGGGCCGGAAAACGCGGCAGAAGCCGCCCTGGCTCTGGCTGCTGGCCGGCGCGGCCTTCACGGGGATGCTGTGGCTGCTGGCGAGCGTTTTTCACTGACCGGGCCTGAGAAAGCGTCAGAGAAAGCGCCCTGACCCCCAAGTTTTTCCTTGACTTCCCGCCGCGATTCGGGTAAATTACAGATAGTTCGACTGCCTATCTATCCGAAACGGAGGATCGGAACGTGGGAGAGGAAAAAAGACCGAATCATGTCATCGTCTATGTTTTTCGGCTGAACAACGCGCTGGTCAAGCAGAAAAACCGCAACATGTGCGTCTATAACCTGACCTCCATCCAGGCGGACGTGCTCATGTACATCCTGAACAACTACCAATCCAGGGAAGTCAACCAGCTGGATATCCAGGCGGTCTTCAAGCTGACGAATCCCACGGTGTCCGGCATCATCGACCGGCTGGAGGAGAAGGAATTCATCAAGCGCGTCCGCAGTGAAAAGGACGCCCGCTACCGCCGCCTGCTGCCCCTGCCCAAGGGGGAGGCCCTGTATGAGGACCTGCGGCGCAGCGCCGCGGAGGCGGAGGCCAACCTCACCAAGGATATGACCCCGGAGGAAGCCGCCGAGTTCAAGCGGCTGCTGAAGGTGGCCCTGCAAACGGCGGAAGAATAGGCGAAACGGAAAAAAGAAACAGCGGCGCTGTCTCAACCAGCCATAGGGCTGAAGGGAGACAGCGCCGCTTTGCGCTTCCCGGCATTGCCTGTGAGCGTCATGGGATAGAATTGAGCAGAAACCGGATCGGGGATCCTATAGCCATTTCAAGCCTCCCCGGTCCGTTTCCCGTTGACGGCGAAAACCGTGCGCCGGGATCGTGCGGCAGAAATGCCCGGTTCCCTGCTGTTTCGGTCACGCTTCCTCGTTGGCCGGCGGCTTTCCGTGACGCTGCTTCCGGAAGGTTCGGATGCCCTCTATGACCAGGAAAACGGCCAGAACGGCCATCCCGGCGGCGAAGATCAGCTGGAACCAGTCCCCCCAGGGGGCGTTTCCCGCGCCGATCAGGGCCAGCTTCCGGCAGACGGCGCGGGTAGTCCTGCGTATTTCCGCTTTTGGTTTGCACAGACGCCCGGACTATGCTACAATCCAAAGCAGAAACACTTCAAGAAAGAAAGGAGATACCCCATGTTCAGAACAACGTACACGAAACTGACGCCCGAGTTCATCCGGAAAAAGCTGGCGGGCGCCGGCGCGCCGCTGCAGCCCGAAAGCGGGCCCAGGCTGGCCGGGACTTCCCTCTCCATCGTCACGGACAACGGACCGAAGCTGGACTACCGCTTCAAAAAGGGCAAGCTGCTGCTCTCCGTGGACGGCGGCGCGCCAACGGAGACCGCTTACGGCGCGGCGGAGCTGCGCAGCCTGCTGCTGGTGAGCTGCCTCCTGCCCGAGGCCGGGACCGCCTATCACCTGGTTCTGGACCGGAAGACGTCTCTGGCCACGGTGTTCGAGGTCTGGTTCAGCGACCCGGACTGCCCGGAAGCGCGGGAATCCCGGCGGGAGGTCTACTTCGGCTATGCCGCCGGAAAGGGAGAAGCCCCGAAAGCCCGGCACGGCTTCACCAACCGCTTTGAGAACAAGGGCATCGTCTGGACGGACGACCGCGGGGAAAAACTGCTGATCGTCTCCAATTCCTGCTACTATTCCACCATGGTGCAGCTCAACGCCCCGGATGGGGGCGTCACCGTCGCCTTCCCCTCGGACTATATCAAGATCAGCGACGAGCAGTTCATCTTCACCAGGACCGAGGCGGAATTCTCCGGCACCTTCGTGCTGGCGGTCATCGACCTGTTCCGCATGGAGGAGGTGGGCGCGCGTCTGGGCTTCGATGAAAAGGACGCCCTGGACTGGCGCATTTTCTCCGCCAAGGGGGAAATGGCCGGTCAGCTGGCTACCTTCAGCCGGTTCACGGATTACGGCGGCAAGACCAGCGCGGAGGTCTTCCCCCAGGCAGTCAAGGAGGGCGAGGCGCCAAAGAAAGGCGCGCGGGGGATCTATCGGGTCCACGGACAGTATCCCGACATCACGGAGGAGGAGGCCAGAAACGCGGGGAAGAAGCCCCACGCCTTCCCCATCGTGGATGAGACCATCATGCCCTCCGGCAACTCCATGCCGGACAGCCACTACCTCATCGGCAGGGAGATCACCCTGCGCATGGACAACGGGCCGGCCTGGCAGTACCAGTTCACCGGGCTCAGCACCCTGCGCTGGCGGGAAGTGGGCAAGCGCGCCTGGCACGACGAGACCTATAAATCCTTCGAGCCGGACGAGGACCTCATCATGTTCGCCCATGTGCAGACCGGCTCGGCCTACGGCCGGGGCATCACCGCCGCCGTGGATTTCCGCAACGGCCTGGCTACCGTGTTCCACTCCAAGATCGGCAACGGCTACGCCAACCGGGAAGTGGGCTACGATCTCTACTTCGGCGTGCTGGAGGCGGAGGGCGTCACGCCCCCCGAGCGGCTGCGCCACACCCGCACCACGGACCTGGTGGGCCGCGCCTTCACCTGGAATTATTCCGGCGGCGAAAACGGGCTCACCTCCATGCATGTCTACACCTCTCCCTGGGCCTATTCCTGGACGATCTATCTGGACGACCAGAACGGCGGCATGGTGTGGTCCTCCCCCTGCGAGTATGTGAAGCTCCGCAGCGACTGCTATATCATGAGCTGGGTGGAGGAGACCTCCGCCGGCGGCCAGGGCACGGTGCTCATGAACCTGCGCACCATGCACGACTGCGGCATCTTCTACGGGCTTGGCTTCGGCGAGGCGAAGATGACCAGCATGTCCTCCATCGGCGCCTTCGGTCGGGATGCCGGGAAGCTGGATATCCTGAAATACTACACCCCCTGACGGCCCCCCATCCGCGGCGGGACCTGACAGTTCCATCGGCCCGGGAGCACCCGCCCCGGGCCGATGACCAACACGGAGAAAGGCTGGAAAGATGAGCAGATTTGCCGAGCTTGCATCGAGAGCGAAACACTGGGACACACCGGTCATGATCGAAGCGCACATCAACGGCGTGCGCTCCAAGATGTATAATCCGAATATTCCCACCGACTACGGGGAGATCACGGAAGAAGCCCTCCGCTGCTGGGAGGCGGGCGCGACGGCCATCCACGCCCATAACACCAACATCGCCCTTCACGGCAGAGAAGCCGCGGACGACTACCTGAAATCCTGGAGGCCCGTGCTGAAAAAATACCCGGAGGTCTTCTGGTATTCCACGGGCTCCGCCCTCGATCCCTTCGATCCCGCGGCCTGCGGTCTGGAGCATGCGGAAATCCTCGCCCGGGAAGCCGCCATGAAGGTCTGCGTCGTGGACCCCGGCTCGGTCAATCTCGTCCTCGCCGCCGACGGGAACGGGGATCTGACCGGCATCCCCTACAACAACGACAACGCCGTGATCAACCGGCAGGTGGCCCTGTGCGAACGGAATCATCTCGGCTGCGTCTGGGGCGTGTATGAGACGGGATACCTCCGCACCGCCCTGCATTACATCAGGCACGGCCGTTCCCCGAAGGGCTCGACCATCGATCTGTATTTTATCGGGGATTACGGCCTGACCGCCATGCAGCCGGTCAATACCGCCGGGGCTCCCGCGACGGTGGAAAGCCTGTATTACTATCTGGATATCCTGGAGCGCGCGGAGGTGAAGCTCCCCTGGTTCATTTCCGTGTGGGGCGCGGGCAGCCAGCTCGGAGGAGAGCACCGCGCGCTGCTGAAGCGCGCCATCGAGCTGGGCGGGCATATCAAGACCGGGCTGGAGATGCACTTTGATCCTCAGGAAAAGCCCACCAATCTGGAACTGGTGCGGCAGGTAAGGAGCATCGCCGAGGAAGTCGGGCGGCCCGTGGCGACCCAGGCGGAAGCCCTCGGGATCTACGGACTGAACTGAAGAAAGCCGGCAGCCTTTTCGGGCGAAGCCCGGCGAAAAAGAACAGAGGATACCGGACACGACAGACAAAGGAGGAATCGCCATGTCGGCAAAATACCCCCATGTATTCGCTCCCATCACCATCCGGGGCGTCACCTTCAAGAACCGCATCGAGCTTGCGCCTCCGGGGGCCATGGGCACCGGGGATGCGCGCGGCTTTGTCACCGATCAATTCATTCGCTGCTTCCGCATGTTCGCCAAGGGCGGCATCGCCATCGTCTCCGTCGGCAACTGCACCATCGATATCACGGAGAGCAGCGACGAGGACGGGCAGCTCCAGCTCTCCGATCCCGCCTGCGTGAACCAGCTGGCGAAATTCAGCCAGATGTGCGAGAGCTACGGCGCTCATGCCAACCTGGAGCTCTGCCACTGCGGCAAGGACAACATCCCCGAGCGGGTGGGCGGCCACGCCGCCTTCAGCTCCTCCAGCTTCATCACCGTGGCGGAAGAGAAGCGCGCCGCCCAGCTTGGCCGCGACCCCATCCCCACCGTGGAAATGAGCAGGGAGAAGATCCGGGAAACCGTGGAGAAATTCGCCTTTGCCGCGGAGCTCTGCAAAAAGGCCGGGATGAAAATGCTCATGCTCCACGGGGCCCACGGCAACCTTTTCGCCCAGTTTGCCAGTCCCTTCTTTAACCGGCGCACGGACGAATACGGCGGGAGCACGGCTAACCGCGCCCGCTTCGCCGTGGAGGTGCTGGACGCGGTCCGCGCGCGAGTGGGGGAGAACTTCGTGATCGAATACCGCATCTCCGCCGAGGAATTCCACCCCACCCAGGGCACCCATTTCGACGAGGCGCTGAAATTCATCGGCTATATCAAGGACAAGGTGGATATCCTCCACGTTTCCGGCGGCATCCACGACGTTTGGGGCGAGCCGCAGTACATGCAGTATATGTATCAGCCCTACGCCCTGGATCAGATGTACAACGTCCATTTTGCTGCGGATGTCAAGAAGACCTATCCGGACCTGATCGTGAATACGGTGGGCTCCATCAAGGATATCGCCCAGGCGGAGGAGATCATCGCCTCCGGCAAGGCGGATTTCGTGGCCATGCACCGGGCCCTGAACGCCGATTTTGAAATGGTGCGGAAATTTGCCGAGGGCAGGGAATACGAGCATACCCCCTGCCTGCGCTGCGCCTGCTTCCGCATGTCGACGCCGCCCGCCTTCCCCTGCGCGGTGAACCCCATGTACGGCATGTATGAGGAATACCCGGAGGGCGTGCTGCCCAAAGCTCCCGTGCGGAAAAAGGTCGCCGTCGTGGGCGGCGGACCCGCCGGGATCGAGGCTGTGAAGGTGCTGCTGGAGCGGGGGCACGACGTGACGATCTATGAGAAGAACGCCGATTTCGGCGGCAACGTGGCAAACGGCGTGGCGGCCTCCTTCAAGCAGGACCTGCGGGATTATCTCGCCTACCTGCGCGCCTTCGGCTCCTGCGCCAAGGTCCGCCGCTTCCTGAATACGGAGGCCACGCCGGAACTTCTGGCGGCCGAACGGTATGACGCCGTCGTGATGGCCATCGGGGCCGATCCGATCCTGCCGAAGGTGCCGGGCTGGGACAAGCCCCATGTGCACTGGGCGCCGGATGTGGAGAACGGCAGATTCCCCTGCGGGCAGAAGGTCGTCGTCATCGGCGCGTCCTCTGTGGGCACGGAGGCGGGCATCCATCTGGCCATGGAGGGCAAGGACGTCGTTGTGATCGACATGGACAAGAACTGCAGCCTTGTGAATACCGGCGCGGAATACATCCTGACCAAGCTGATGGAGGAGCACCATGTGCGCCGGGAGCTGGGCTGGAAGCTGCGGGAGATCAGGGACGACCGGGTGCTGGCGGAGCATGTGGACACCGGGGAAACCTGGGAGATCGAAGCGGATACCGTGCTCCTGGCCGTGGGCATGAAGCCCCGGAGCGAGGAGGCCTGGAAATTCCTGGGCTGCTGCCCGGAGAGCAACTTCTTCGTGATCGGAGACTGCCAGGCTTCCGGCGACATTCGCGACGCCGTCCACGGCGCTTTCGATGCGCTGCGGTTTTTCTGACCGGCTGCCGCAGCCGCGCAGCGGCCTTGCCATTTGGAACTTCATCCATCCGGCAGCCGGTTCAGGATGCGGGGGCGGAAAGCCTCCATTGAAAAACCGGAGAGTCGGAAAACGGGGAGAGAAACGCTCCGAAGCCTTGACTTGCTTCGGAAAAGGTATTATCCTTTTTCTGGTAATACTGTAAAAAAGGATGAAGCCCGGCTTCCGTCCGGAGCCGGCGACGATACACAGACACTTTTTATTTGGAGGTTTTTATCATGCAGAGATTCACGAATCCCAGAGATCTGTTCCACGGGAAAGGCGCGCTGGAGGCGCTGAAGAACCTGGACGGCAAGAGGGCCGTCATTTGTGTGGGCGGCGGCTCCATGAAGCGCTTCGGCTTCCTGGACCGGGCCAAGGGCTATCTGGAGGAGGCGGGCATGGAGGTCGCCGTGTTCGAGGGCATCGAGTCCGATCCTTCCGTTGAGACCGTCATGAAGGGCGCGGCTTTCTTCCAGGATTTCAAGCCCGACTGGATCGTTGCCATGGGCGGCGGCAGCCCCATCGACGCAGCCAAGGCCATGTGGATCAAATACGAATACCCCGAGACCACCTTTGCCGACATGTGCAAGGTCTTCGGCCTGCCCAAGCTGCGCACCAAGGCGAAGTTCTGCGCCGTGTCCTCCACCTCCGGCACCGCAACCGAGGTCACCGCTTTCTCCATCATCACCGATTACCAGCAGGGCATCAAATACCCCATCGCGGATTTTGAGATCACCCCCGATGTGGCCATCGTGGACCCCGAGCTGGCCGAGACCATGCCCAAGAAGCTGGTGGCCCACACCGGCATGGACGCCATGACCCACGCCATCGAGGCCTATGTGTCCACCGTGCACAGCGATTTTACCGACGCCCCCGCCATCCACGCCATCGAGATGATCCAGCGGGATCTGGTGGATTCCTACAACGGCGACATGACCGCCCGGGACAATATGCATTCCGCCCAGTGCCTGGCCGGCATCGCCTTCTCCTCCGGCCTGCTGGGCATCGTCCACTCCATGGCCCACAAGACCGGCGCAGCCTTCGCCGATCAGGGCGCCCACATCATCCACGGCGCCGCCAACGCCATGTATCTGCCCAAGGTCATCGCGTACAACGCAAAGAACCCGGAGGCCAAGAAGCGCTACGGCGTCATCGCGGACTATATGCACCTTGCCGGTTCCACGGACGATGAGAAGGTCGCCGCCCTCATCGCCTATCTCCGGGGCATGAACGACAAGCTGAACATCCCCCACTGCATCGGGCACTACGGGGCGGACAGCTATCCCGCCGAGCAGGGCTTCGTGCCCGAAAAGGTGTTCCTGGAGCGGCTTCCGGAAATCGCAAAGAACGCCATCGGCGACGCCTGCACCGGCTCCAATCCCCGGCAGCCCAGCCAGGAGGAGATGGAGAAGCTGCTGAAGTGCTGCTACTACGATACCGAGGTGGATTTCTGAGGCTTTGCCTGAACGGACACGGGAGGGGGCGGCAATCGCCCCCTCCCGTGATGCATGAGGAGATCGAGAGATATAATACTGATCTTCCATCAAACGATTGAAAAATCGTTTGATGGCTGCGGTGAAGTCTCCCCGCAGTTTTCCAGCCCTTCGGCTGGAAAGAGATCGTATTGCACTGCAAATCGCCTCGCATACCATGCGAGGCGCCGGATGCGAAGGCATCCGGCCAATAAAAACACTTTCATGTTTTTATTGAATTTGAGTATAACAGGGAGCCTTTCGGCGTCTGATCCGGGGAAGCTCTCGTTCTGCGCAGCCAAAAGGAAGATCGGTTTTCGCTGTCAGCGGAAAAGAAAGCTTGACACGAAAAACAGCAGCGGATACAATGAGTTAGCAAAGGATAACCACATTTTGGAGAAACCATCCTGCTTCCGGAGGGCTGCTCCTTCTGCCTGGCTCCAAAGGCGCTTATCCGATGCCGGACAGGCAATCTTTTGAGAGGCTGCACAATGACGATGAAAAGAGATACGCTGACAGAGACGATCCGGATCGCGCTGCCTGCGATTGCGGAATCCTTGTTCACAGCCATCATCGGCTTCGTTGATTCTTTCATGGTAAGCGCTTTGGGCGCAAATGCCGTGGCCGCGATCGGACTGACCAATCAGCCGAAATATGCCGGATTTACACTGTTTTACGCCGTGAATATCGCCATTGCGACGCTGGTCGCCCGGCGAAACGGGGAAAAGAACCGGATCGGGGCAAACTCCCTGGCGCTGACGGCCATCGTCCTGGCGGCTTTGCTGTCGGCAGCATTGGGGAGCCTGCTCGCCCTGTTTGCCGTGCCGATCATGCGTGCCTGCGGCGCAACGCCGGAAACCCTCGGCCCGTCGAGCGCTTACTATCGGATCGTAATGGGCTGCATGTTCTTTTCCTGCATACAGATGGTCGTCAATGCCGCGCAGCGGGGCGCCGGGTATACAAAGATCACCATGCGCACCAACATGGCTGCCAACATTGTGAATATCCTTTTTGACTACCTGCTGATCGGGGGACATTTGGGGTTCCCGGCGATGGGGATCCGCGGCGCTGCCATCGCGACCGTGATCGGAACCGCAGTCGGGTGCTTGATCAGCGTGGGCTCCATTCTGAATCCGGACGGCTTCCTCAGCATCCCGTTTATGCGCAAGGAAAAGATCCGCGCAAACCGGCAGGATCTGACCACGATCGTCCGTATCGGTTATCCGGTGGCCATAGAACAGATACTGACCCGGGTCGGACTGGTGGCGACCTCGATCCTGGCGGCGGCCTGCGGAAACCATGCGATGGCCGCGCACCAGGTCGCCATGAATATCCTCGTGATTTCCTATGCCTTCGGGGATGGTCTGCAGGCAGCGTCCGTCGCGCTGGTCGGGCGCAGCCTGGGCGAAAACAGGCCGGACGCGGCAAAAGAATACGGGAAAGTCTGCCGCAATTACGGCCTTGTCATTTCCGGAGCCTTGGCCGTACTGCTGGTATTCAGCGCCAAAATGCTCTATTCCCTGTTCTTCAGGGAAGAGGCGATCATTGCGATCGGGCTCCGGTTAATGCCGTCTCTGATCCTGACGGTTGTTTTTCAGATCCTCATGGTCGTCTATATCGGGTGCCTGCGCGGCGCGGGAGATATCCGGTACACAACGAAGGTCGCAATTTTTTCGGTCGTGATCATCCGGACCGGCGTATCCTATTTCTTCGGCAATGTGCTGCACCTTGGCATCGCCGGCATCTGGTTCGGCGTTCTGGCGGACCAGTTTTTCCGCTGCCTCCTCGGCATGCTGCGCTTTCGATCCGGGAAGTGGACCTCCATCAAAGTCTGAGCGCATCTGTCCCCTTTTGCCGGGAACGCTTTTTACCCGGTTTCTCGTATGAGCATAACATCGACGTAGCGTCAAATTATCCTTGACAATATATAATATCTGCAAGAGAATAACAGCGTCTTCGAGTTCCCCCACCTATGGCAAGGGCTGTGGTGTCAGAACCGTGTCGGAAGCCCGGCAAAGGGTCATGCGGGAAACGGTGTGGCCTTCCTGATTGAAAAGGAGACGCGAAACAGGCTTGCCCTGCCCGAACCGGGTCTTGCTCTCCGTCCCTTTTCATGAGGG
>JAEETX010000086.1 GCA_016286665.1 Oscillospiraceae bacterium | reverse complement strand
GGAGATGCGCGCATCTTCTGGAGGATTGTCAATCCATCTTCCCCTGGGAGCATGACATCGAGGATCACAAGATCAGGCAGCTCTACTCTCATTGCAGGCCAAAAGTCGGCGTCACTTTCAAAGCCCTCCGCCTCAAAGCCTGATGCCTGCAGCGTATATACCATCAAGTCCCGAATAGCGTTGTCATCTTCTACACAATAAATCATTATGGAGCCCCCTTTGTCCAATCTACTATAGTTATGAATTGTAAACCTCGTAATCATGATATTGTAAAATCGGAGTAAAGTTTTTCTGTAATCCCTTGCCCATTATAAAAGAGCGTTCCATTCAAATCCATACAGGCGGTGAAGTATTTGTATAAAAGCGGCGGGGATTACCCCGCCGCCGAGTACCTTACACAAATATCAACTCATGATTTATGATCTCCGTTGCTCTGTCTCGGATACTGTTCATCCGCTGCACCCATAGCATTTGATCCTGAGCCTTGAGCTGTTCGGCGATGCCTTCGGCGCAGGCCATTTCTTCTGTCAATCGCAAGAGCATATCTTCTGCCTGAGCATTGATTTCAGAAAGGTAAGAGTACAATGTCCCTTTCAGCAACATCGCTTCATAAATCGGATTGCGCTCCTGTTTCAGATAGTGCCCGTGGCGTTCACCCCATATTCCTATGTGGTATTCTCTGTCATCCGGCAGCGTCAGACAGGGGTAATAGTAATCCCCTCTCAGCTCGTACCAGAGTCCATTTTTCTCGTCGAAGACAAACTGTTCCATAGTCATTTCCTTTCTGTTTTTTGTTTCAAGATTTGCCGCCTCTGCTGTTGTCCGTGGCCCTGGGCTGCCGTGAACAAGGAGCAGGTAGGCAGCAAACCTCGAAAAACTGTAAAATAAAAAAGTGCGGTTTTCAGAAGGATTTGACATTGAAAATGGCTGTTTTTCATCGAAAACCGGATGGAAAACACAAAATCAACCCGATTTCGATTCTGAGGTTTGGAAGCGTTTTCAGTTCAGCAAGCGCTGATCGGGACCTCGAAACGACTCAAAAAGCCCGGAAATTCAAGTTTCCGGGCTTTATCCATACAAAATTGGCGTTTATTGGATTTTCCGGATATGTGAGAAGTATTCAGAGGCTGGTTCACCATGGAAAAGGCAACGAAAAAATACCTGGCGGAGGTGGCGAAGAAAGCGGCTCAAACTCCATTTCACGGTTATATTGAGGGGAAAGAAGCAAATCTCGAACCGATCATTCGGTTTTTCCCGAAGTGGACGCTGAGAGAAGCCGACGGGTTATGGTGCGCGGCATTTGTATATTACTGCTGCCGCGAAGCGGGATTTGAGATTCCCATCAGGCCGGATGCCTGTAAAACCTGTCATCTGGCAGGCTGTATCGCCTGGGAAGAATTCGCGCAGGGCGACGTTCGGATAGAGTACCGCAAAGGAGAAGAAGGCTTCGTTCCTGAAGCCGGCGACATCGTCATCTATGACAGAGTTTTTGAGAACCGGGAGCACGATCATATGGGCATTGTCCTGCAGAGCTCCGGAAACACGATCCTCGCCGCGGAAGGAAATCTGAATAACGTCTCAGGAATCATCGAGCGCCCGAAGGATGAGCATATCAGGGCTTATATCAGAATTCGGGACGGATACGGACAGCAGGGACTTATGATGGACTATCGAACGGAGAAACTGATCCTTCATTTCGTCACAGAGGATGATCTGACCGAAATTGCCCGGACCTGGCCGGCTGATCATCATCCGCTGTCTGATACGGAGTCTCGGGAAGTTCTTGCCTATATGCGCGGGAATTACGAAAAGAATACGAAAGGCTGTATCCGCCACCTTTGCCTTGCGGTATGTGGGAAGGAGCATCCCGGAACCATTATGGGATGGTGCGGACTGGATGGAAGCCGTAATCCAGCGGAACCTGAACTCTTTATCCTGCTGGATGAAGAATACAGAAACCTAGGATACGGAACGCAATGTGTGAAGGAACTGCTCCGGATCGCCGCGGAGGACTATGCGCTTTCCGGCGTACACGGCGGCTGTGCCAAAGAGAACATTGCCTCCGTCCGAGCCATGGAAAAGGGCGGCATGGTGCAGTATGGAATGGAAGAAAACGGCGATCCGCTGTTCAGATTTACGGCGAAGGAGAGTGCTCGATAAAGAAGAAGCTGATCCTTATCAGCGGGTCTCCCTGCGCGGGCAAGACTGCCGTGGGCACAAAGCTCTTTGAAAGCTTTGACAACAGCGCGTATCTGGACGGGGACTGGTGCTGGTGTGTGCATCCTTTTTCCGTGGCGGACAAACGCCTGCGGAACGGAGACAGAAGCATGTCCTTTGTTCTGCCAATTATGATGTTTAGCGACGATCCAGACGAATAAACGCGGAGCCAGCTGCCTGAAATCCAGGTAGCTGGCTCTGAGGATTATCAAGAATGGAGTGGCTAGAAAGGGCCCATTGCATCACATAACCTTGAAATTTCTTGGTGATCCAATCTCTGTTTTTCAGAACATTTTGACCTTGAAAAAGGCTGTTTTTCATCGAAAACCGGATGGAAAACGCATAATCTATCCGATTTCCATTCTTGGCTTTGGAAGCGTTTTCAGCTCAGCAAGCGCTGATCGAGACTCCTTAAAACACGGAAACCCCTTGAATCGCTGCGATTCAGGGGGTTTTTTGCTGCCCGGAGCCTTTTGATCCGTGCGGGCGGCTGCACGAGATCATGAGCCGCCTTCTTTTTTGGAAACCAATATACATCGGAAGTATTCCTGTGGTATATTAGGTTTGCGTCGAGACGCAATCACCCGGACAAATCGGGATTTGCGGAGGGAATTATGTTTAACGTCGATTATAAGAAGCTCAGGCTGTCTTTCAACGAATTCCACGATGTTTCGGACAAGGATATGCCGCAATACGGAGAATACTGCCTGCTCGAACTGAAAACGGGAGATTATACCGCAGGCGGCTGGCATCCCTCCGGGGACGGGTCTGCCGCAGCAGGGTTCTTCCTGCGCGGAACCGCCGACTCTGTAGATGCGAAAGAGGTGGCAAGATGGCACTCTCTCGATCGCTATGACCTTACAGAAAGCCTGGAAGAAGAAGGTGTCAACTGGATCAATCTCGGCCCCGAAGAAGAAGGCGTCCGCAATGTTCAGTTTGAGGGGTTCAAGTCCTTGGCAGACAGAAAAAAGCCGAAAGAGGAGCAGTTCTGCCTTTTGATCATGAAGGACGGGAGCCTGGCGGCAGGCAGATGGAACAAGTGGCGGCGCAGCGCCGGAGGTGCGTTTATCTATTCGTCGGCGCTGGCGAGCCACAGCTCGGACAAGGTATGGGCGTGGACGCCGCTCAGCACCGATGAGTTCTTCGCGATGGAGCTGGAAAGGGAAAAGGAGAAAAAACGCGAAAAGGAGCTGAACAAGAACCCTACCGCCGATCCGGAGCTGTTCAAATACGGGACGGATATCAACGTATATTATGAAAAAGCCTTGGAAAAGCTGCGCGAGGAATTCCATTGGGCTACGCTGCCGATGTTGCGGAAGCAAACTCCGGTCTGGCAGATCGCGCCGCTTCACGGCCAATATGTTTTCGGTCAGATCAGCAAAAACTATTATGACGATTCGGACGTCGTGGAACCGTGGACAGAGGGCGCCACCGCGGACGAATTCATCGATTTTCTGTGCAGATATACGCGCGATGCCGTGGAACACGCGAACCCGGAAGAGAAATTCAAGTTCGGCACGGACATCACCGTCTATCTGGATAAAGCCTTCGATCATGTAAAGAAGGATTATCGCTGGCTTGACAAAACGATGCTCGGCAAGACCTGGCAGTACGATATACAGAGGGTCGACGGTGACCTTGAATTCGTCAGGAGATTCGGGGACGAACGCAAGTATTCGGTGTACGACGTCGAAAGCGCCGAACGGTTTATAGAGTGCGTGGAGTACGACTATCAGAGCGCGGCGCTTCAGGCCAATCCGATCGTGGCAAGTTATTCCCCTTCCTTCGGCCCTATCAGCCTGCACGGCTGGAATCTTGAGCGCTATGATTTCTATAAACTGAAGTCAGGCGACTACAAAGTGAGCGTAACGGCCGGAGACCGCGTGACCGGCGGCAGCAGGGATTTTTTCATCACGCCGTACTGCTTCGAGGCAAAGACCTACGAGGAATTCCTGGACCGCTATCTGGAAATCGTTCCGGACGCCTCGTTCGGGCTCGGCAAGAAGGAGCTTCTGCCTGACAAGGAGCTTCAGAAATTCCTCGGGTATTGAACGACGCCGCGCCCCGAATCACCCTATTTAATAGATCCGTATTTTTTTGAAACTGGCACGAAAAGCGTTCCCATTTTTGTGCATTCGGTGATACAATACTGCGCAGAAGCAAGGCGTATGGTCGTCGGGCGCCGACGGTCAAGCGGAAAAGGAAGGAGCCTGAGACGATGAGTTACACCCACGCAGAACGGAAAAACCGGGCGATAACGAGCGAAACGGCGAGAAGGCAGAGCGCGGCGCCGGGTCCCTCCCAGGAAGCGCTGCGTTCCGGCGCGGCCAAACCCTCCGCAGAGCAGCTGGGGCGCCGGGTCGATCTGCCCGACGCCATGCGTGCCAAGATGGAAAACGCCTTTGGAGCGGACCTGTCCGCCGTAAAGCTCTATGAGAGCCAGGCGGTGGCCGACGCCGGAGCGCAGGCCGTCACCCAGGGCAGCAGCATCGCTTTCGCGCCGGGCATGCTGGATTTCTCCAGCTTCGGCGGTCAGTCGCTGCTGGGGCATGAGCTGAGCCATGTGGTCTCCCAGTCCCGCGGCGAAGTGACAGGCGGCGGGTTCCTGAACGATCACGCCCTGGAGGCGCGCGCCGACCAGGAGGGTGCTATGGCAGCCGCCGGCCAGCAGATTGCCATGCCCGCCGCGGCCATGTCCGCCGTCAGCGCGGCCCCCGCCGCGGGCCCCATGCAGGCAAAAAAAGGCAACAAAGACGAGGGAGACGAGCTGGAAGCCGCCCGCAGTATGGCCGCCGTCCGCGAAAGCTATAAAACGATGGACGACACCCGTTTCCTGATGGAGCATGCCCCCGGAAACCAGCAGGCCGCCGCCCTGCACGGCCAGGCGCAGGGAATTTTCGACCGGGCCGTGGCGTCGGCCCCCAAGGCTACCGACAAGATGCTCGCCAACGGCATCAGCGGCCAGCGCGAATCCTTCAAGCGGAAGCTCGCCATGTATCACGGGGAACACAGCGACCTGAGCCGCGAGCAGGCCGTGGCCGACATGACCGCCACCCCCACCGGCAAGAACCTGCTGCGGGATATCAACATCCAGCGCGCCATGAAGGCCAGCCGCAAGGGCAAGGCATTCACCCCGCTGACCAGCATCCCCGGCTTCTGATCCGCCCACCGCGCAAAGCTGTTCCGCATGTGCCGATGCAAAATGCCAAAGCCCCGGAATCCGCAGATTCCGGGGCTTTTTCCGTTCAGGCGGGCGGCTGGCTCTATTGTTTCGCCGTCTCCTGTTCCCGTCATTTCAGCTCCGCGCCGGCCTCGGCTTCCGCCTCCTGCCGCTGCTTCACGGCTTCATCGGGCTGATTCACGGATTTGATCTCCTGGGCTTCGCCGGCTTTGGCGAGGAAACCGGCGGCCAGCTGCACATAGCTCCCGTTCTGCAGCAGCTGATAGCTTTTTTGAAAGCCGCTTCCAGCTTCCCGCCGCTTGGATCCTCGCTGATCAGATCCATCTGGTTTTCCTGGATGTAGTTTAAGGCGTCCGTAAACGAGCCGAAGCTGGCCCATATCTTTTTATAGCGATCGTCCACCTGACCGACGGTCTGAAATCTCTCCGGATGCTCCCGATACTCGCGGGACAGCGAGCGGGTGGCCATGACTTCCCGCACGACGGCAAAGCGCTCGTCCTCCCCATATACCCTCCGATTCATGTAATCCTCCCGCACGGGAAGGCGAAGCAGCTCCTCCATCCGGTCCTCCGGTGTTTTTTTCTCGTCCTCCAGCTGCTTCCGGGTCTTCTCCTCCATCCATTTCGTATAGAGTGCATCCGCTTTCGCGCCGCCGTCGTTGGAACGGAGGGTATCGTAGACTTTCTCAAAGCTCAGGTCGTTCGTAATGTTCCCCAGGGCGGCCATCGCATTCTGCAGCTTTTCCGCTTCGGCGGTGATCTTAACCTTATCCGCCGGCCGCTCCTCCGCCACGCGCCGGCGCAGTTCTTCCAGCCTTTGATTCGGCGTTATTTCATTCGCCATAAAGATACCCTCTCTAATAAATATATTTATATAAGCTATCATGGCACAGAAACCCTAGCGACGGCAATCGGCTTTTCTCTTTCGTCCTTCGACGGTTCCGCAGGTCTGCGCGCGCCGCCGGACCGGCCGGTTTTGCGCCCGCCTGCCGGAGTAAAAGAACAGGTCGATTCTTCCCGCTTTTCATTGCACCGGAGAGGGAATGGGAATATAATATAATGAGTGTAGTATAAAATGGAGAGTTGTCAGCATGCAAAACCCGAAGGAGGCCGGCAGTCATGCCCGAAAAGCATTTTGAACTGAACGAGCAGACGATGTCCGTCGTCGAGGAAATCGGGCAGCACATGCCCGGCGGTTTCTATATCTGCCGGGACGACAATCAGAAGCTTCTTTTCGTCAACCGGGCCGTGCTGGATATCTACGGCTGCGAGACCCTGGACCAGTTTCGGGAGCTGACGGGCTTCAGCTTCCGGGGCATGCCCCATCCGGCGGACTATGCTTCCGTGATCGAGGCCATCCGGAATCACTCCGCCCCCGGCGCGGGCTATGACGAGCATGTGGAATACCGCATCGTCCGCCGGGACGGGACCGTCCGCTGGGTGGACGATTACGGCCATCGGACGCGGACGGAGGCCTACGGCGACGTCCACTATGTCTTCATTTCGGACGTCACGGAAAAGCGGGTGCGCATGGAATCCGACCTGGCGGTGCGGCAGGCGGTCATCGAAACGCTGAGCGAAGCTTACAGCGAGGTGTGGCTCATCACGGATGTGGAGAGCGAGACGTTCTCCATCTACCGCACCGGCGCGGAGGGGACCGCCGCCGACGCTCCCATCCGGGAAGCGCCGGGCAGCAGGAACTATTCCCAGGCGAAGGAATCCTGCATCCGCGCCACCGTGGTCCCGGAGGATCAGGCCCGGCTTCGGGAGGAGCTGGCCCTGCCCAACATCGTCCGGAAGCTGCAGGAGCAGCCCCGGTTCAGCGTCAGCTACCGGCGGCGCATGGACGACGGCTCCGACCGCTGTTTCCGCATCGAATTCGCCGCGGTCAAAATGCCAGGCGGCAGGATGGGCGTGGTCTGCGGCTTCAGGGACGCGGACGCCGAGGTGCGGGAGGCGCAGGAGCACAGCCGCGCCCTCAGCGAGGCGCTGGCGGCGGCCGAGCAGGCCAGCCGGGCAAAGAGCGCTTTTCTCTCCAACATGAGCCATGAGATACGCACGCCCCTGAACGCCATCATCGGCCTGAGCAGCATCGCCCGCAAAAGCCCGCAGCTTCCCCAGGAGACCGCGGCGCAGCTGGAACAGATCGGCGAATCCGCCCGCCAGCTGCTGGATATCGTCAACGACATCCTGGACATGCGCCGCATCGAATCCGGCAGGATGGCGGTCCGCAGCGAGGAATTCTCCTTCACCGGGATGCTGGAGCAGGTGAACGCCGTGATCGGCAGCCGGTGCCGGGACAAGGGGCTCCGTTACGGATTCCGGACCGGGGGCAGGCTGGGCGACCGCTATATCGGCGACGGCAGGAAGCTGCGGCAGGTGCTTGTCAACCTTCTGGACAACGCCGTCAAATCCACCCCGAGGGAAGGCAGCGTCACCTTCTCCGTGGAGGAGGCTGCCCGCTTCGACCGCAGGGCGACCTTCCGCTTCACCGTCAGCGATACCGGCGCCGGCATCGACGGGGACGATCTGCCCCGCCTGTTCGACGCGCTTCCCCCGGAGGCTCCCTCCGCCGCCGGCGGCTTCGGCGGCGCCGGTCTGAGCCTGTCCATCACCAGGAGCCTGGTGGAGCTGATGAACGGCAGCCTCGAGGTGCGGAGCGAAAAGGGCGCGGGAACCGCCTTCACCGTCACCGTCACTCTGGCGGAGGCGGCGGAGGAAGCTGCCCCGCAGCCGGAAAGCGGGGACGGCGAAGAAGCGCCCAGGGCAGAGCTGGCAGGCCGGCGGGTGCTGGTGGCGGAGGACGTGCCCATCAACGCCGAGATCCTCCTCATGGTGCTGGATATGCAGAAGGTGACGGCGGAGCACGCGGAAAACGGCCGCCGCGCCGTGGAGATGTTCGCTGCCAGCGCGCCCGGCCATTACGACGCCGTGCTGATGGACATCCGGATGCCGGAAATGGACGGACTGGAGGCAACGCGCGCCATCCGGGCCATGGACCGGCCGGACGCCGGGACCATTCCCATCATCGCCCTGACCGCCAACGCCTTTGACGAGGACGTGCAGCGCTCCATGCAGGCGGGGCTCAACGCCCACCTGTCCAAGCCCGTGCAGCCGGAGGAGCTTTTCCGGACGCTGGAAAAGCTGATCGGCAGCGGGCGGTGACCCAAGAAGAAACGAAAGAACAACCCCCGCCCGACGGAGGCCGCCGGCGCGGAGGAAGGAGGAACTACAGCCATGCCGGAAAAGCAATCGGGATTCCGCGGCGCGAACGAGAAACGGAGGATCCTGCTGGTGGAGGATGAACCCATCAACCAGGAGATCCTGACCATGATCCTGGAGGACAGCTATCGGGTCGTTCCCGCCCTCACCGGCGCGGAGGCGCTGGCGATCGCGGAGGCGGAGGCGGAAAACCTGAGCCTCGTCCTTCTGGACCTGAACCTGCCGGACATGCACGGCCTGGACGTGCTGCGCGCCCTGAAATCCAACGCCCGCTATGCCCCCCTGCCGGTGATCGTCATGACGGCGGACAAGGACGCGGAGGTGGAGAGCCTCACCGTGGGGGCCATCGATTTCATCCCCAAGCCCTATCCCCAGCCCAAGGTGATCCTCGCGCGGGTGCTGCGCACCATCGAGCTTTCCGAGGACCGGGACACCATCCGTCTGACGGAGCGGGACCATCTGACGGGGCTGTATAACCTGGAATACTTCTTCCACTATGCCGCGCAGTTCGACAGCCGCCACCGGGACACGCCCACCGACGCCGTCGTGATGGATATCAACCACTTCCACATGATCAACGAGCGCTACGGGAAGGCCCAGGCGGACCGGCTGCTGACGGGGATCGCCGGGCTCCTGCGGGAATTCGTGGAGGAGGCGGGCGGCATCGTCTGCCGCCGCGGAGCGGACACCTTCTTCCTCTACTGCCCCCACCGCGACGGCTACGCCGACCTTCTGGAGCGCCTCTCCCTGCCCCTGGGGGACGGGACCAGCGGCGCAAAGGCGCGGCTGCGCATGGGCGTCTACTTCAACACGGACCGGAGCATCGACCTGGAGCGCCGCTTTGACCGGGCCAAGCAGGCGGCGGACCGGGTGCGCAACGACATCCGGCACGCGACCGGCGTTTACGACGAATCCCTCCATGAATCGGAGGTCCTGGCCGAGCAGCTGCTGGAGGATTTCCCCGCCGCCATCCGGGAAAAGCAGTTCCTGGTCTATTTCCAGCCCAAATTCGACGTGCGGCCCGACGAGCCGGTGCTGAGCAGCGCGGAGGCGCTGGTGCGCTGGGACCATCCCCGGCTGGGTATGATCAGCCCCGGCGTGTTCATCCCCCTGTTTGAGGACAGCGGCTTTGTCCGCGAGCTGGACGGCTATGTCTGGCGCGCCGCGGCGGCCCACATCCGGGACTGGAAGGACCGGCTGGGTGTCTCCGTCCCCGTGTCGGTGAACGTGTCCCGCATCAACATGTATGACAACGACCTGGCGGAGCGGCTGACGGCCATCGTGGCGGAAAACGGCCTGCGCTGCGAGGACCTGCTGCTGGAGGTGACGGAATCCGCCTATACGGAGGACTCCGCCCAGATCATCGCCGTGGTGAACCGGCTGCGCGAGGCGGGCTTCCGCATCGAAATGGACGACTTCGGCACCGGCTATTCCTCCCTGAGCATGATCTCCCTCCTGCCCATCGACGTGCTGAAGCTGGACATGGAATTCATCCGCAGCGCCTTCAAGCAGCGGAAGGACACCCGCCTGCTGGACGTGGTGCTCCGCATGGCGGAGGCGCTGGAGGTGCCCACCGTCGCCGAGGGCGTGGAGACGGCGGAGCAGCTGTTCACCCTCAAGGCCATGGGCTGCGACATCGTGCAGGGCTACTATTTCTCCCGGCCCGTGCCCGCCGCGGAATTCGAGCAGTTCCTGCTGGAAAAGCTTCGGGGATACCGCCTCGAGGAAAGGGAAAAGGATGCATCCGGCCGCTTTACCTACGCCGCCCTCCACGATCCGCTGACAGGGCTCTACAACCGCAGCGCTTTCGACATCCTCTTCCGCGATTCCGACAAAAGCCGCATCGCGGCGCTGATGACCCGCATCGACGGTCTCGGCGCTCTCAAGGCCGAAAAGGGCTATGAATACGCGGACCGGGTGGTGAAGCGGACAGCGGCGGCGCTGCGCAGCAGCTTCCGCTCCACGGACAGCATCTGCCGCCTGGCGGAGGACACCTTCGTGGTCATCATGACGCGGATCACCAGCGCCATGACGCCGCTGGTGCTGGAAAAGACCGGGCAGGTGAGCCGCCTGCTGGGGCAGCCGGAGGACGACCTGCCGCCCGTCTTCCTCAGCACGGGCATCGCCTTTTCCGACCTGACCAGGCCCGGCGGGGACGTTTTCCGGGATGCGGAGGACGCCCTGGAAAAGCAGATCGCAGCGGATCGATAAGCATGTGCGGACGGTATTATTTCAGCGCGGACAGCGCGGACGAACGCATCGAAGCCATCCTGCGCATGCTGGAAAAAAGCCACCCCGGGCAGTATAAGACCGGGGAGATCCTTCCCGGCGACGCCGCCCCCGCCGTCGTCAGCCGGCAGGGCAAGCTCATACCCATT
Source organism: Oscillospiraceae bacterium (assembly GCA_016286665.1). Taxonomy (GTDB): domain Bacteria; phylum Bacillota; class Clostridia; order Oscillospirales; family Oscillospiraceae; genus UBA1774. Next base: position 596 of record JAEETX010000086.1, on the reverse strand, counting down.
CCGGCGGTCTTCGGCTTCCCCGGCTTTTCGGAGAAAAAGCTGCTGCTGAACGCCCGCAGCGAGACGGCTTCGGAGAAGAAGACCTTCGCCGAAAGCCTGCGCTCCCGGCGCGTCGTGCTGCCCGCCGCGGGCTTCTATGAATGGGACAGGGAGAAGACGAAATACTATTTCTCCGTGGAGAAGCAGCCGGTGATCTATCTGGGCGGGCTGTATGCCATGGCGGAGGGAGTCTGCCGTTTCGTCATCCTCACCCGGGCAGCCAACGAGAGCATGGCGGAAATACACGACCGGATGCCGGTGATCCTCCGGGCGGAGGAGGTGCGGCCCTATCTGACGGACACCGACGCTGCCCTGGCCCTTCTCGCTGCCGCGCCGCCGGAGCTCAAGAGACAGGCGGTATGACAAACCGTATAAAAAACGCGCCCGCGTTCCGAAAAACGGAACGCGGGCGCTTATACTAATACCTGACAGAAATCTAGGATCGAGCAGCGAGCAGAAATCGTGTCAGACGAGGCGGAGGACGAAGGCGGGCTGCCGCCCGTCAAGGCCGACAACGAAGTTTGGCGCGATTTATGCCGCTGGGAATCCGAGATTTC
>JAEETX010000085.1 GCA_016286665.1 Oscillospiraceae bacterium | reverse complement strand
CATCCATATCTGCTATGATCTGATCGGGTTCATCCCGCTGAGTGAACTGATGACACAGGAAATGGCATGACCCGAAGATCATGCCATTCCTGGAAACTATAAAACTTTCTTACGAGGGGCGGCCTTTCGGCCGCCCCGGTTTTTCAAGTTGTTATTATCCGTCGATCAGGACGGTCCGCGTCGCCTTATCCCAACCCACCGTATAGCCGAAGTGCTCGGCCAGATAGCGGATGGGGGCAAAGGTGCGGCTGTTTACGATCACCGCTGCGGTGTCCATCTGCACAGCGCTGCCGTCCTCCAGGCGGGCCTGGGTGCTGCCGATGGGGAAGACGATGGTCTTTTGTCCGTCGGTGAAGATGGCTTCCCTGGCTTCTCCGTCCCAGCTTACCGTAAGGCCCAGCGCCTCCGCCACGGCCCGCAGCGGCACCATGGTGCGGTTGTTTTCATCGATGAAGGGCTCCGCATCCGTCCAGCTCACCGCTTCGCCGCGGATGGTGACGCTCACGCCCTTGGGCGCGGCGGGCGCGGGGGCTTCCCCTTCGCCGAGGCGGACATAGCGGACGCCGAAGCCGCTGAGCTCCAGCAGCCCTACCACGTCGCCCTCTCCCAGCAGCGATTTGCCCAGGGGCCAGTCGTCCACGCTGCCGGTCATGAGGGTGACATAGCCGTCATAGGGCTCGTAGCTCCCGTCATCCCGCAGCTTATAGGCCTGGACGTTGGCGCGGAAGGGGGGATCGGGAATGTCTTCCATCCCGGCGGCATACCCGCCGTCCACGACGACCTGGCTGCCCGGCTTCACGATGGCCATGGGGCAGTTCTCCTCCGTGACATAGCCGGTCTCGTCGCTGTAGAAGGTGAGGGTCTCCGAGCCGACCCTGACGGCTTCGAAGGTCACGCCGAACATCCCAAAATAGGGAGGGTTGCTGGTGAAGCCGTTCATTTCAAGCTCCTCGTATTCCTCGTCGGCGAAGCCGGGGATTGCCAGAGCCAGGCACAGCAGCAGGACCAGAATGAGGGATAAGGCTTTTTTCATGCCGGATTTCTCCTTTGTTATAGATTGACGCATGGAATGCAGCGTCGCGGAACATTTCCATGATAGCACTCAGGCCGTCTCCCGTCAACCGTGCGCAGCCCCGCTTTACAGGGAGAATTCGCCGCGCCGAAAGGCGGAAGCCGCCTTTCAGGAGGAGCGCCGGGCCGCTGCGGGGCGCTGTAAAGGAAGCGTCCCGCCGTTTTTGTCCGAAATCGAATTTCCCCCTTTTCAGAAAGGAAAAAATAGTGTAAACTGTAATCTCATGGACAAAACTCAGAAAAGAAAACGAGGCTGTGATATGAACGGGAAATACGGTCGCATTCTGCTGAAAATGAGCGGGGAAGCCCTGGCAGGCGAAAAGGGCCGGGGCATCGACTTCGATTTCACCGCCCTGGTCTGCCGGGCCGTGAAGAAATGCGTGGACGCCGGCATCCAGGTGTCCGTCGTCGTTGGCGGCGGCAACTACTGGCGGGGCGGCAAGGACGGAGGGGACCGCATGGTCCGCGCGAGAGCCGACTATATGGGCATGCTGGCCACCGCCATGAACAGCGTCGCTCTGGTGGACGCCCTGGAAAAGGAGGGAGTGGAGGCGGTCATCCAGTCCTCCTTCGGTCTGGAACGCGTGGCCGAGCCCTTCAACCGGGACGCCGCCCTTCGCCATCTCAGGGCCGGGCGGGTGGTCATCTTCGCCTGCGGCAGCGGCGAGCCCTTCTTCACCACGGACACCGCGGCGGTGCTGCGGGCGCTGGACATCGAGGCGGACGTGCTGCTGCTGGGGAAGAACGTGGACGGGCTCTATTCTGCCGATCCCAAGCTGGACCCCGGCGCCGTGAAATTCGACCGCATCGCCTATGCCGAAGTCCTGCGGCGGGACCTGAAAGCCATGGATGCGGCGGCTACCCAGCTCGCCATGGAGAATAAACTGCCCCTCTGCGTCTTCGGGCTCAAGGACCCGGAGAACATCGCCCGCGCCGCCGCCGGAGAAGCCATCGGAACCATCGTGGAGTAAGAAATCAGTCACCGAACCGACCAAATTAAGGAGGAAACGAGCATGAACAAGGAAGATTACGCCGAATATACCGACCGAATGAAAAAGACGCTGGACGTGATGCAGACGAACTTCGCCGCCGTCCGCGCCGGGCGGGCCAACGCCGCCGTTCTGGATCAGATCCGCGTGGACTATTACGGCACGCCTACCCCCATCAACCAGATCGCCAGCATCGCTTCCCCCGATCCCCGGACGCTGACGATCCAGCCCTGGGACAGCGGCACCATGAAGCTCATTGAAAAGGCCATCCAGGCCAGCGACCTGGGCATCAACCCCCAGAACGACGGCCGCGTGATCCGCCTGGCCTTCCCCCAGCTGACGGAGGAACGGCGCAAGGAGCTCATCAAGCAGGTGCGCAAATACGGCGAGGAGAGCAAGACCGCCATCCGCAACATCCGCCGCGATGCGATGGACGCCTTCAAAAAGCAGCAGAAGAAGTCCGAGATCACCGAGGACGATCTCAAGAACGCGGAAAAGGACGTCCAGAAGCTCACCGACGACTATATCGCCGACGTGGATAAGCTGGTGAGCAAGAAAGAAAAGGAACTGAGCGAGATCTGATGCCGCTGTTTACCAAAGAAACTGCCGCCCCGGCTTCCCCGGCTCCCCGCGCCGTGCCGGTGCATATCGCCGCCATCATGGACGGCAACGGCCGCTGGGCGGTGAAGCGGGGCCTGCCCCGCAAGGCGGGCCATGCCGCCGGGGCGGAGGCCCTGCGGAAGGTGCTCTACCACTGCCGGGATATCGGCGTCAAATACCTGACGGTCTACGCCTTCTCCACGGAGAACTGGAAACGCTCCGAGGAGGAGGTGGGGGCCCTTATGGTGCTGCTGAAGAAGTATCTCATCGAGGCCATCGACAGCATGGAGCGGGAGCATATCAAGCTCTATGTCATGGGGGACCTGGGGCGGCTCAGCCCGGAGCTGCGGGCCCTCAGCGACCGGGCTTTGGAGAAATCCAGGACCGTGGAGGGCATGCAGCTGAACGTCTGCTTCAACTACGGCGGGCGGGATGAGATCGTCCGCGCCGCGCGGAAATACGCCGAGGACTTTGCCGCGGGCCGGGCGGGGGCGCTGGACGAAGCCCTGTTTTCCGCTTATCTGGACTCGGCAGATATCCCGGATCCAGAATTCATCATCCGCACCGGGGGCGAGCAGCGCACCTCCAATTTCCTGCTGTGGCAGTCCGCCTATGCGGAATACTGGTTCACGGACACCCTGTGGCCGGACATCACCCCCGCGGATTTCGACCGGGCCATCGCCGCCGTCGGCCGCCGGGAGCGCCGCTACGGCGGCGCGAAATAAGCTTTTGCTGACCCAAACGAGGAACACTATGGCAACGAATCGACTGAATCGCATCAATGAAGATATCCAGCGGGAGCTGAGCGCCCTGATCCCGCGGGTAAAGGACCCGCGGGTGCAGCAGGGGATGGTGACCGTCACCGGCGTGGAGACCACCCCCGACCTCCGCTATGCCAAGGTCTATCTCAGCATCCTGGGCGAGGTGAACGAAAAGGAGCTGCGCCGGGGCCTCCGCTCCGCCGGACCCTGGCTGCGCCGGGAGCTGGGAGCTGCGCTGACCCTGCGCTACACCCCCGAGCTCACCTTTGAGCGGGACCGCTCCATCGAAAACGGGGCGAAGCTCACTAAGCTCATCGACGACGTGATGGCAAGGGAAACGGCGGCGGAGGAAGCGCCGGAGGAGGCAGCGGATGACCCTGAATGAGTGCGCCGCTTTCCTGCACGAGCGGGACCGCTACCTGATCCTGACCCATCGCCGCCCGGACGGGGACGCGGTGGGTTCTGCCGCCGGACTCTGCCTGGGCCTGCGGCGCATGGGAAAGACTGCCTATGTGCTGCCCAACCCGGAGGCCGCCGGGCGGCATATCGGGATGCTCGCTCCCTGCGCGCCCCCGGCGGACTATGCGCCGGATACGGTGGTCAGCGTGGACCTGGCGGAGGAGAGCATCCTCCAGCTGAACGCGGAAGCGTGGGCGGGGAAATTCGACCTCAGCATCGACCACCACCCCTCCAACAGCGGCTACGGGCATCGGGTATTCCTGGACCCGACGGCCGGGGCCTGCGGCGAGCTCATCTATCTCGTGCTGCGGCAGCTGTTGGGCACCATCGACGGGGAGATCGCCAACCTGCTGTACATCGCCGTCACTACGGACACCGGCTGCTTCCGCTATAAGAACACCACCCCCCAGACCCTGCGGGTGGGGGCGGACCTGCTGGAGGCGGGGGCGGACGTGGATCTGAACCGCATCCTGTTCATGAAAAAGAGCCGGTCGCGGCTGCTGCTGGAAAGCGGCATGATCGCGGGGCTGCGCTTCTTCCAGAATGACGAAGCATCCCTGGCCACGGTGACCAGGGAGGACCTTGCGCGCTGCGGCGTCACGGAAGCGGACCTCGAGGATATCGCCTCCGTGGCCGGGAGCGTGGAGGGCGTGGAGCTCAGCGTCACCCTGCGGGAAGTGGGGGATGGGGAGTGGAAGGTGTCCCTCCGCACCGGGCAATACGGAAACGCCAGCCGCATCTGCGCGGAATTCGGCGGCGGAGGCCACGGCATGGCCGCGGGCTGCACCGTCAAGGGCAGCCGGGAGGAGGTCACCGCCGCGCTCATGGACGCCGTGAAGCGGCACTGGCACGAATTGCCCCTATGACCGGCGTCGCCATCGTGGACAAGCCCGCGGGCTGGACCAGCCACGACGTGGTGGCGAAGCTGCGCCGGGCATTGGGGGAAAAGCGCATCGGCCACGGCGGCACCCTGGACCCCATGGCTACCGGCGTTTTGCCCATTTTTGTGGGGCGGGCCACGCGGGCGGCTTCCTTTTTGGAGTCCGCGGACAAGGAATACCTGGCGGGGGTCCGCTTCGGCCTCACCACCGATACACAGGATACCACCGGGCAGGTGCTGACGGAAAGCGGCCTGTGCCCCTCCGAAACGGAGATCCGGGAGGCCCTGGCAGGCTTCCTGGGGAAACAGGAACAGCTGCCCCCGCTCTACAGCGCCGTGAAGGTGGAGGGGCGCAAGCTCTATCAGTATGCCCGCGCGGGCAGAGAAGTGGCGCGGCAGCCGCGGCTGATCGAGATCAGCGCCATCGAGCCTCTGGGCTTCACCGGCGAGGGGGAATTCCGCTTCCGCCTCACGGTCTCCAAGGGCACCTATGTGCGAACGGTGTGCCACGACCTGGGGGAAAGGCTGGGCTGTGGCGGGGCCATGAGTTCCCTGCGGCGGCTGCGGGCAGGGGCCTTTACCATTGACGAGGCTTCCCCTCTGGAGGCGTTTTTGGAGGGCGGCGGGGAAGGGCTCCTGCGCCCCCTGGACAGCCTCTTTCGGGCATATCCGGCCCTGAAGCTGGGGGAGGAGGAGACCCGCCGGGTCCGCTGCGGCAATGATTTCCCTGCCGCCGCCGAAGCCGGGACCTATCGCCTCTACGACGGGAGCGGGGCGTTCCTCGCCCTGGCGGAAGCGTCGGCGGGGCGGATGAAAACGATCAAAAACTTTTTCGAGGTTTAGGATATGGTGAAGCGCGTGCTGGCCCTGGGCTTTTTCGACGGGGTGCACCTGGGCCATGGGGCCCTGATCCGGAAAACGGCGGAGCGGGCGGCGGAGCTGGGAGCCGTCCCCGCGGTGCTGACCTTTGACGTGCACCCGGATACCCTGGTGCGGGGGGAGAGCGTGCCCCTCATCACCTCGCCGGAGGACCGGGCGGAGCTGATCCGCCGCCTGTTCGGCGTGGAGGAGATTCTGTCCCTCCGCTTTGACCGGAGCCTGATGGAAATGCCCTGGGATGCGTTCCTCCGCTGGGTGAAGGAGGAGTTTCAGGCCGTGCACCTGATCTGCGGTCATGATTTCACTTTCGGCTGGAGGGGGGAGGGCAATCCCGCCCGGCTGGAGGCGAAGTGCGCCGAGCTGGGCCTGGGCGCAGACGTGATCCCCAAGGTCACCGTGGACGGGGAAACCGTCAGCTCCACCCGCATCCGGCAGCTGCTTCTGGAGGGCCGGCTGCGGGAGGCAAACCGCCTTCTGGGCCATCCCCACGCGCTGACGGACACGGTGCGCACCGGCTACCGCCTGGGGCGCAAGCTGGGGACACCCACCATCAACATGGCCTTTCAGCCCGGCGTGCTGGTGCCCGCCCACGGGGTCTATGCCGGACGGCTGCGCATCGAGGGCGAGGACGCCGACCGCTTTGCCGTCACCAACGTGGGCGTCCGCCCCACCGTCAGCGACGGGGAGCGGGTGAGCGTGGAGAGCTACATCCTGGATTATGAGGGGAATCTCTACGGCCGCCGGGTTCGGCTGGAGCTGCTGGATTTCCTGCGGCCGGAGCGAAAGTTTGCGGATACGGATGCCCTGAAGGCCCAGATCGCCCTGGATACGGCGGCGGTGCGGGATTTTATGAAACAACAAGGATAGCATGACGGTCTGCGCCCCGGCGCAGGCCGTCATTATTGTGCAGTTTTACGGCGGAAAATGAATTGAAATGCCGCGGGGATTATGCTAAAATCGCGTATATTTGAGGAGTCGAACGACGCCGATCTGATTGATGGAGGTTAATGCAATGAGCGACAACAAGCGTCCCGAAAGCATGGAACGGATCACCACACCGCTGCTGGCGGAGAAATTCATCGAAGAACAGCTGCAGGCCCTGAAAGCGCAGATCGGCGATAAGAAGGTGCTGCTGGCCCTGTCCGGCGGCGTGGACTCCTCGGTGGTCGCCGCGCTGCTGATCAAGGCTGTCGGCAGCCAGCTCACCTGCGTCCATGTGAACCACGGGCTCCTGCGCAAGGGCGAGCCGGAGCAGGTCATTAAGGTCTTCCGGGAGGAGCTGGGGGCGAACCTCGTCTATGTGGACGCGGTGGACCGCTTCCTGGACAAGCTGGCCGGCGTGGCCGACCCAGAGCAGAAACGCAAGATCATCGGCAAGGAGTTTATCGACGTGTTTGCCGAGGAAGCCCGTAAGCTGGACGGCATCGAGTTCCTGGCCCAGGGCACCATCTACCCCGACATTCTGGAGTCCGGCCCCGTGAAGAGCCACCACAATGTGGGCGGCCTGCCGGAGGACCTGAAGTTCCAGCTGGTGGAGCCGGTGAAGTTCCTGTATAAGGACGAGGTGCGCGTGGTGGGCAAGGCCCTGGGCCTGCCCGACAGCATGGTCTACCGCCAGCCCTTCCCCGGCCCCGGCCTGGGGGTCCGCTGCGTGGGCGCCATCACCCGCGACCGGCTGGAGGCCGTGCGGGAGTCCGACGCCATCCTGCGGGAGGAATTCGCCAAAAACGGCCTGGAGGGCAAGGTGTGGCAGTATTTCACCATCGTGCCCGATTTCAAGTCCACCGGCATCACCGACGGGCTGCGCACCTACGACTGGCCCGTGGTCATCCGCGCCGTCAACACGGTGGACGCCGTCACCGCCGACGTGGCGGAGCTGGATTTCAGCATGCTGGCGAAGATCGTGGACCGCATCACCCATGAGGTCAAGGGCGTCAACCGCGTCCTCTGGGACGTCACTCCCAAGCCCAGCGGCACCATCGAGTGGGAATAACTGACAAAACCCGCAAAGCCTTGAAAACACTGGGGTCTTAAAGCGGAAACGGGGCATTTGATAGCAAATTGATAGCAGATACCAAAACCGGATTTACTTTGTTCACTCCCGTATAACGGGTGGCTTGCGGGTAAATCCTCCATATCCTAAGAAAAAGGTCTTGCTGACTTTCACCAGTCGGCAAGACCTTTTTTGTTATTTGTCTTTTCTCTGTTTCTTCAATCCTTTTATCAGAGCATCGCTTAATTCCTTCGAGGGGACTTTGGCCCACCGCTGGGTGGTGTCGTACTTCGGGTAGTTGTAGCGCCAGCGGTCATAGTCCTCCTTGGTGATCTCCCCGGCCTCCAACTTCGCCGCCTGTTCCCGCCACGCAATCAAGATTTTGTTCAGCTCACTGGCTTGACGGCCTCCCTGAAAAATATCTGCTTGCAGGCAGGCACGTCCATCCGCCTCTACCACTTTCAGACTGTAAACATCCTCCAAGGCGAACAGCGTATGGGCCAAACCTATGTAGTTGTCTATGTCCGGGACGCTCAACGCCTGGGGCGATACATCTAATGTATGCGCCAGGGCAGCGGTCAAGTCGGCCTTCGGCGTCCGGGTGCCTGTTTCGTACTGTGCCAGACGAACATCGGCGGAACGCTCTGGAAAGCCCACCGCCATACCAAGATACTTCTGTGTCATACCCCGGAGGGTGCGGAAAAAATGGATGCGCTCTCCTATTGCCATAAATGCCAACTCCTATCTGGTGGTTTCTGTCGAAAGTAGTATAACATATTCGCTTAGTAACAGTCAAGAGTATCTTAAACAAAAAAGTTAAAAATTATTCCGCAAGCCACTTGACAAAGCAAATTTGCTTAGTTATAATAGGTTAAGCATAAAGGCTTAGTTCTGGGGCCATGAAAGGAGGTGAGCGCACAATGGCAAGCACCATGTTCATGCGGGTGGACGAGGTAGCGGAGGAATTAGGGGTTTCTGTCCCCTATGCCTATAAGCTGATTCGTTCTATGAATGCGGAGTTGAAAAAGACGGGCTGTATTACCATTTCAGGCCGCATCGACCGCAAATTCTTCCACGAAAAATTTTATGGCACAAGAAGCCAGAGCGAAAGGAGTGATTAACCTATGGCGGCGTTTAAGAACAAGGCCAACGGCACTTGGTACGTCCAATTCCGCTATACGGACTGGAAAGGAGAGCGCCAGCAGAAGTTAAAGCGTGGCTTTGCCACCAAGAAAGAGGCCCAGGCGTGGGAACGGGAGTTTCTGATGCAAAAGCAGGCCGATGTGAACATGACCTTTGAGAGCTTCGCCCAGCTCTATGAGAAGGATATGAAGCCCAAGCTGAAACTGAACACCTGGCTGACAAAAGAAAGCATCATCCAGAAGAAAATCCTGCCGTATTTTGGAAAACGGAAATTGTCGGAAATCACCGCCAAGGACGTGATGGACTGGCAGAACGCGATCCGAGGGTTAACGGACGCCAAGGGAAAACCCTATTCCCCTACCTATCTCAAAACCGTCCACAATCAGTTAAGTGCCCTCTTTAACCATGCTGTCCGCTACTACGGCCTCCAGGTCAATCCTGCGGCCAAGGCCGGGAACATGGGGGTGGAGGAACGGCGTGAAATGCTGTTCTGGACGAAGGAAGAGTATCTGAAATTTGCCGACGCCATGATGGACAAGCCCCTCTCCTACTATGCCTTTGAAATGCTCTACTGGTGCGGTATCCGGGAGGGGGAACTGCTGGCCCTCACCCCAACAGACTTCGACTTTGAGGCGGGTACAGTGTCCATCAGCAAATCCTATCAGCGGCTCAAGGGCAAGGACGTGATTACCACTCCTAAGACGAAAAAGAGCAACCGTGTCATTAAGATGCCCAAATTCCTCTGTGGAGAGATGGAGGACTACTTAAAGATGTTTTACAGCACCGGGGCAAATGAACGGATTTTCCCTGTCAGCAAGCACTATCTCCACCATGAAATGGACAGAGGTGCGAAAGCGGCGGGAGTGAAGCGGATCAGAATTCACGACCTCCGACATTCACACATTTCCCTGCTGATTGATATGGGCTTCACCGCCCTGGCAATCGCTGACCGGGTGGGGCATGAGAGTATCGATATCACCTACCGCTACGCCCATCTGTTTCCTACAAGGCAGACGGAGATGGCGGACAAACTGGACTTTGAAAGGATGGGAACGTAACCATGTCACTGAAAAACCGAGACAACAAAAATCGCTGGAGGAACAAGACCGTGGCCTTCCGGGTGTCCCCGGAGGAAGATGAACAGATCGAGGCCGCTGTGCGGCTCTCCGGCCTGACAAAGCAGGACTACATCACAAGACGCCTCCTGTGCCGGGACGTAGTGGTACAGGGTAATCCCAAGGTCTACAAAGCCCTGCGTGACCAGCTTGCCGCCGTTCTGGACGAACTGCGGCGGGCCGAGGACGGGGCTGGCGTGGACGATGAACTGCTGGACACCATTCAGATGATCGCCGCTATCATGGGCGGCATGAAGGAGGATTGATAGATTGATGGATTCCAGAGAAACGAAAAGGACTGTCCCGGTTCCGTCTGTTGGCGCAGACGGGGAACAGCCCATTTCACAAACACCTACCGCAAGTATAACAGAGGAAACGACAGAAAACAATCCCCCTGAAAAAAATTATGCGGAACTGCTGCGGAAAATGCAGCGCATGAACGACCCGGCGTATCTCCCCACGATTTCCATGAACGAGTTGTACGAGAACGTCTATCAGAGCAGACCGCCCGTCATTGACGGTCTGCTCTATCCGGGGACGTACCTCTTTGCGGGAGCGCCCAAGGTAGGCAAGTCGTTTCTGATGGCCCAGCTTGCCTACCACGTCAGCATGGGCCTCCCCCTGTGGGACTATCCCGTTCACAAGGGGACTGTCCTCTATCTGGCGCTGGAGGACGATCACCGTCGCTTGCAGGAGCGGCTTTACCGGATGTTCGGCATGGACGGCACCAACGACCTCCTCTTTTCCATCTGCGCAAAGCAGGTCGGCAACGGGCTGGAGGAACAGCTAAAGCGATTCGTGCAGGAACACCCAGACACCAAACTGATTATCATTGACACCCTTCAGAAGATTCGGGAGGCTGGCGGGGATAAGTACAGCTACGCCAACGATTATGAGGTGGTAGGAAAGCTGAAACGCCTTGCTGACGCTTGCGGCGTCTGCCTCCTACTGGTACATCACACTCGGAAGCAGCAGGCCGACGACAAGTTTGATATGATCTCCGGCACCAACGGCCTGTCGGGGGCAGCAGACGGGGCCTTTCTTCTTCAGAAGGAGAAGCGGACGGACGGCACCGCCACCTTGGATGTGGTAGGACGTGACCAGCAAGACCAGCGGCTCTATCTCATTAAGGACAAGGAACACCTGACATGGACACTGGAGCGGATGGAAACGGAGTTGTGGGTAGAACCCCCCGACCCGGTGCTGGAGGCCGTAGCCGCCTTTATCACGGCGGAGAGGCCGTCCTGGGGCGGTACGGCCACGGAGTTGGCGGCAGCCCTGCAAGTGGATATGAAGCCCAATGCCCTGGCGATGCGGCTGAACGTCCGGGCCGGGAAACTGGCAACGGACTATCATATCCGCTATGAGAACACCCGCACCCACGCCGGGAGAAGTATCAGCCTGACCCTGGATCCTCCCCAAGCGTGACGACCGTGACGGCTGTGACGGCTTTTTTGAGAGCGGGGGCGGTGTCCAAAACATCGTCACGGTCGTCACGGCTGTCACGGGGAGCGGGGTCAAATGTCAAGGGGGCATACCTGTGGGTGGAGATTGCCGCAAGGCAATACAACCCGAACCCCTTGATATTTGGCCCACGGAGGACACTTGCCGGGTGGTGGAAAGGCTGTGCCTTTCCACCTGCCCAACGGCGAGTGGAAAAGTTTAGGCGGGGTGCAGGGCGCCCTTTTCAAAGGGCGGCCCTGCTGGGGGAGGCAACCGCAGTTGCCGGGGGCAAAGCCCCCGCACCCCCTCGGAGAGCC
>JAEETX010000015.1 GCA_016286665.1 Oscillospiraceae bacterium | reverse complement strand
CAGAATTTTCGTCAGATTGTCTGAAAATCGCGGGGAATACTTCCTGTATTGGCCAAGATTTTCGGGCAATATGACGGAACATGATGCAAGCAAGATGTGTGCCGAGAATTGTGCGGTGTTGCCTTAAAAGCATATCGTTACGCCGGCTGCCTGTCAACCATACGATCATGGGGGTCGGTTCAACCGCCGGTTGCGTTTTTATTGCTGCGCCCGGCGGAAGGTGATGATGAAAGCGCCCTTGATCTGGCTGGATGTAGCCATATAGTCGTAGGTCACCAGCTCCCAGCCCTCGGCGGCCCTCTGGTTCAGCAGCGCATCCAGGGAGGCGGCGTCCTCGTCGTTGGCCTTGTCCGACCAGAACTTCACACCCACCTTCATGATCTCCGTCTTATAGATATACATCTTCGTACCTCCTTCTTTTGCAGGGGGGACGGCGCAAGCCTGCGCCGCCCCCATGTCTTTTATCTTCTGTTTCTCAGCGCCTTGGGCTTCCCCAGGATCTCCGCCCAAACCACGGCGGTGCGCATTTCCGGCCTGCCGGGCTTCCGGGGGGCGGGGGCAGCCGGTTCCCGCTCCTGCTGGGGCAGGAGGGGCTCCCGGACCCTTTCCATGTCGGCGGCAGCCATTATTTCTTCTCCTCAGCGGCGATGGCTTCCCGCATGCGGGTGTCGGAGATCACGTTCTGCAGGTTGTAGTAATCCATGACCCCCAGCTTGCCGTCCCGCAGGGCCTGGGCCATTGCCATGGGCACCTCGGCCTCGGCCTCCACCACCTTGGCCCGCATTTCCTGGACCTTGGCTTTCATTTCCTGTTCTCCGGCGATGGCCATGGCCCGCCGCTCCTCCGCCTTGGCCTGGGCGATCTTCTTGTCCGCCTCGGCCTGGTCGGTCTGCAGCTGGGCGCCGATATTGCGGCCGACGTCGATATCCGCGATGTCGATGGAGAGGATCTCAAAGGCGGTACCCGCCTCCAGCCCCTTGCTGAGCACGGTCTTGGAAATCATATCCGGGTTTTCCAGCACGGACTTGTGGTCCTCGGCGCTGCCGATGGTGGTGACCACGCCCTCGCCCACGCGGGCGATGACGGTCTGTTCCCCGGCGCCGCCCACCAGCCGGTCGATGTTGGCCCGGACGGTGACCTTCGCCTTGGCCTTCAGCTCGATGCCGTCCTTGGCGATGGCGGCCACCACGGGGGTCTCGATGACCTTGGGGTTGACACTCATCTGCACGGCCTCCAGCACGTCGCGCCCGGCCAGGTCGATGGCACAGGCCCGCTCGAATTCCAGGGGGATGTCGGCGCGCTGGGCCGCGATGAGGGAATTGACCACCCGGTCCACGTTGCCGCCGGCCAGGTAATGAGCTTCCAGCTTGTTGATGGGGATCTTGATGCCGGCCTTCACGGCCTTGATGAGGGGATTGACGATCCTGGCGGGCACCACCCGGCGCAGCCGCATGCCGATGAGGGTGAAGATGCCCACATGGACGTTGGCCGCCAGGGCGCTGATCCACAGGCCCATGGGCACGAAATGGAACAGGATCACCAGGACAAGGATGACCACCGCGATGAGGATGACCGGTCCGATGACGAATGTCGGCATTTCTATCAACTCCTTATTTGTTCATTGTTTGTTTTTTGTCTTCGTTATTCGCCGGCGGAGGCGGCCGCCACGATGATCCGGCTCCCCTCCACGGCCTCCACCCGCAGAGCTTCACCTTCGGGGATGAATTCGCCCCGTGTCACCACGTCCAGGCGTTTGCCGCCGATCTCCGCAATGCCGGAGGGGCGCAGCACCGTGAGGGCCCGGCCGGCGTCGCCCTCCTTCGCGCCTTCGCCGTCGCCGCTGACGAAGCCCTCGACGGAACCGTTCTCATCCTGCAGCACCAGCTTTTTGGGCAGCTTGCCCGCGCTGAACAGGCTCGCGCCGATGAGGAAGATCACCAGCACGATCACGGCGGCGATGGCCGTCATCAGCAGGCCCTGGGCGAAGGTCCGGGCCGAAATGAGGATATCCAGTCCCAGGGCCAGGATGCCCAGGATGCCGGGCAGGCCGAAGCCGGGATGGAAGATTTCTCCCACCAGGAAGCCGACGCCCGCGATGAGCAGGATCAGCGACCAGAAGGAGATACCGCTGAAAAAAGCAGGCATGTCAGTCTCCTTTCGACAGATAGTGGTCCTTTTCGTTGATGGGAACGCCGCAGCTGCGGCATTTCGTGATGCGCGTATAGGGGGTGGTCGCCAGGAGCCGGCCGCACTTGGGGCAGCGATAGCTCCGGAGGAAGCAGAAGATGCTGACGATCAGCATGCAGCAGCCCGCAATGATGCAGACCTTGTACCAGGGCAGGGTAATGCCGATCAGGAGCTTCCAGCCCTTCTGGGCAAAGTAGGGAGAATAGGAGGGCATGAAGACCCCCGCCAGGAGAAAGATGATGCCTGCCGTCTGCATCCGCTTGATCATCCGCTTCAGGGCGGCGATGGTCTGTAATTCCTCCGGGTCACGCCTCCGAAACGGGGGACGGGGGGGCTGGGGGCGATTGTTCGTCTTCATAGCTGCTTCCTCGATTCTTATCTTCGTTCCCTTCCCTTTTCCCCTCCGCCGCAGGGGCGGAGGGGTCAAGAGGGGCGGGGGTTCACGCGTTCAGGGCTTCGCTCTCCGCCTGGGGGGCCGGAGCGGCTTCCTTTTTCTCGCTGCCCAGGAAGGGGGGCAGCTCCATGCCAGCCATCTGGAACATCTCGTTCAGGGGCGGGATGCTCTTCATGAGGCCGGAGATGTAGCCGGCGGTGGCGTTCTTGCCGTCCTTGCCCTCGCCGGAATCCCAGACGGTGACCTTGTCGATCTTCACATTCTTCACCGCTTCCACCTGGATGCGGATCAGGTCCTCCATCTTGTCGGTGAGCATCAGCTGGGCGGCGGCCCTGGGGTCGCCCCCGGCGGCCTCCACGATGGCCCGCAGGCCCTCGGCCTGCTTCATGAGGATCTCCTTCTGGCCCTCAGCCTCGGCCAGCATGCGGCTGCGGATGGCGTCCGCCTCGCCGGAAGCTCTGCTGCGGATGGCGTCCGCCTCGCCCGCGGCCTTGCGGCGGATCTGCTCCGCCTCGGCTTCCGCCTCCAGCTCCTTTTTCCGCTTGGCGATCTCCGTGGAGACGATGACGTCCGCCTCCTGGGTGGCCTTCTCCTTGGCGGCGCGGGCGGCCTCGGCCTGCTGCTCTGCGGCGTAGGCTTCTTCCCTTGCCTTGGCGGCCTGGATGGATTCGGCGGCGGTGGCCAGGCGCAGGGCCTCAGCCTCCTTCTCCCGGCGCTGTGCGTCGGACATGGCGACCTGGACCTTGGCGCTGTTCTCGCCCTCGATGGCAAGGGCGTTGGCCTCGGACACGCTGACGCGCTGGTCGCGGTTGGCGTTGGCGACGCCGATGGAGCCGTCGCGCTCCTTCTCGGCCACGGTGCGCTTGGCGTCGTTGATGGCCTTGGCTGCCGCTTCCTTGCCCAGGGCCTCGATGTAGCCGCTCTCGTCGGAGATATCGGTGACGTTCACGTTGATGAGCCGGAGGCCGATCTTTTTCAGCTCCGTCTCCACGTTGCGGCTGACGGCGTCCAGGAACTTATCCCGGTCGGCGTTGATCTCCTCGATATCCATGGTGGCGATCACCAGGCGCAGCTGGCCGAAGATGATATCCTTTGCCAGCTCCTGGATCTGCCCCAGCTTGAGGCCCAGCAGCCGCTCGGCGGCGTTCTGCATGACCCCGTTTTCCGTGCTGATGCCCACCGTGAAGGTGCTGGGCACGTTGATGCGGATGTTCTGGCGGCTCAGGGCGTTCTGCAGGTCCACGGAAATGCTGATGGGGGTCAGGTCCAGGAACTCCGCCGCCTGGATGATGGGCCAGACGAAAGCCGCGCCGCCGTGGATGCACTTACTGCTGCGGCTGGTGCCGTCCTTATTGCTGCCCACGTTGCCGTAGACCACCATCACCTTGTCCGAGGGGCACTTTTTGTAGCGCTTCATGATGGCGACCAGCAGGCCGAAGGCAATGATGACGACCACACAGATCAGAATGAGCGTCTCGATTCCAAAGGGCATTTCAATACCTCCTTAACTATAACACACTTCTCCCAAATCGTCTATTTCTTCTGTTGCTTCTTTTTTTCTTCTTCCAGTTCTTCCAGGGCCTGAGCCTTCGCTTCCCGCAGGATCTTGCGAACGGCGGTCGCCAGGAAGAAAATGCCCAGGACGGCGTCCAGCAGGATCATGGACCAGTGGGCTCCGCGGGTCAGGTTGATAACGCCCACCACCAGCCAGCCCACGCCGATGATCACGCTGACCAGAAAATTCATGCTGCCTTCACCTCCCTATCGGCTCATGACGATGAGCTGCCGGTCCTTGGTGACGCCGATGACCGTCACCGGCGTGCCCGTGGGGATGGCGGATTCCTCGTCCGTCACGGCGGCGCATTCCGTCATGGTATCCTGGATCACCACGTTCACCTTCCCCTCGCCGGCGCGCAGGGCGGGAACGGAAAGGTAGACTTCCCCTCCGGCGCCCACGGCATTCGCGAGGGATACGGTGCCGTCGGCCTGGAGGCGCAGGATCATCTGCATCGTGAGGGCGATGAGCACCATAGCCGCGACGCCCATGACCAGCCCGATCAGCACCCCCGCGAGCCAGGGCCGCCCGGCCCGGGTGATGGCCAGCACCGCCCAGCCCCAGACCGCCAGGAAGGCGGTGATGCCCCGGAAGGTGAACAGGCGCAGGCCCGCCAGGCCGTCCGACAGGCTGCCGTGGTCCCCCTCGGGAGCGCCGTCGTGGTCCAGGTCCGCCACGGCGACGTCCGGAATGCCGTCCCCGTCCAGGTCGATGCCGTCGGGGATGCTGTCCCCGTCCATATCCAGGTCCAGGTCGTCGGGAACGCCGTCCCCGTCCGTGTCCAGATCGCTGTCATGGTCTCCCAGGCCGATCAGGGTCAGCACCAGCTGCACGACCAGCAGCAGCGTGGCCGGGATGGCGACGGCGGCAAAGATGCGCTGCAAGAGCGTCAGGGATTCCCACCAGATGCGCATTTTGCTCCCCTCCTATCTTTCATCCAGATCGTCGATCATGGCCTGTGCCTTCTTCTTCAGCTCCGCGGCGGCATAGGCCGTCGTCAGGATGCGCAGCACCTGCTCCAATCGCTTCCCCGCGCCGGGGAAGGGCTCGGTGTACTCCCGCAGGCACTTTGACAGGGCTTCCTCTCCCCCGTCCGGCGGGGCGCAGATGCATTCGATGAGCCAGATATACAGCCGCCCGTCGTCCACCGTGTCGTCGCTCTCGTCGTCCAGATGCCCGTTGACGTAGCTCAGCAGGCTGACGATGCTTTCCAGAGGCAGGACCCCCCGGAGCATATTCACGATGAGGATGCGGCTGAGCTGCTTGCGGGAATATTTCTTCGCCTGCGGCGGCGGCAGGAAGCCCCGCGCCACCCAGTTCTGGATCACATAGGGCTCCAGCCCGGAAATATGGGATACCTGACTCAGCATCAGGTCCCCTCCGGCGAAGAGGGCCGCCACCAGCGTCTCCGCCCCCTGGGGATAGGCATCCTCAAAGCTCAGGGTGCTCCCCGGCAGTTCCCTTCTCATGGCACGTCCCTCCTTTCCCTCATCTTTCCCCGAGGATATCACACAATCACGTGATTGTCAATATATATCGTCGGATTATTTTATGGTATTTTCTGACAGGAAAACGGTTTGATACGGATACCTGATAGGAATATCGGACCGAGAAGCGAGCAGAAATCGTGCCAGACGAGGCGGAGAACGCAGGCGGGCTGTCGCCCGTCAAGGCCGACAACGAAGTATGGCGTGATTTATGCCGCTGCGAATACGTTATTCCTATCAGGTATCCGTATGAAAGCTCCCCCTATGAGACTGTGAAATACTGTCAATCATAGGGGGAGCTTATCCTGTCGTCTTCGGCTTCTGCGCACCCGGCATTCTGCCGGGTCCTTATTTCATGATGCCGCGTTTTCAGCCCGCGAAGCTGACGCCGCTGACCTCCACGCCGAACTTTTTCCGCAGCTCGGTCAGCGTCTCCGGCTTTTCCAGCCGCTCCGGCGCGTAGGTGCGGATGGCCTCGTAATCCTGGAGGAAAGCGAACCAATAGGGCTTGCCGCCCATGTCGTAGATTTCGCAGTCCTTCAGCGTTACCAGGCTGTGGGGGGCGAAGCGGGGGATATTCACGATGCAGCCCTCTTTGGCGATGTGCTTCTCCCCATAGACGGTGAATTCCGCCAGACCGTGGCGCACATAATAGAGCTCCCGCTCCCTGGGATAGGGGTTCCAGCTGACCTTGACGCCCTTTTTCAGCTGGGCGCAGATCATCTCGTTGACGCCGGCATTCTCCCAGCGGGTGGTGATGACCTTCACGGTGCAGCCGGGGAATTCATAGGAGGCATAGGGCCGGTCGGGATTCCGCACCGCCCGTACCTCCTCCACGGGCGCATCCTTATACACCGGACGCTCCCGCAGGATCATGTCCATGCCGCCCACCTCCCCGCGGACCCGCTGGAATTCCGGATCGGCGGCGGCCTCGGGCATCTTGTCCTTGAGGTGCTGGGCGATCTCCGCGAAATCCAGGGAGTTCAGGTCATGGAAGAAGCCCCGGTACTTCACATCCTCCATGAAGGCCATGGCGTGCTGCTGCCCCGGCTGGAGGTGGATGATGTCCCCCGGCGTGACCCTGCACTTGCGTCCGTCCACATAGAGGTACATCCAGCCGCTGTCCACGAAGAAGGTCTCGAAGCCGTTTTTGTGGGCGTGGCTGAAGGCGGAGGCCTCGTCCTCCGTCTGCTCCGGGCGCTTGGCGCACATGATGGAGTCGGTGACGGAATACTCCCGGTGGGGTCCCTCCGCCATGAGGATGGTGGATTGGTATTCCCCCACGTATCCGTCCGGGGCCTCCTGCTTCCAAGGGATGAGCCAGCTCGAATCGTGGTCGTTCAGGTCGATGACGATCCTCTTTTCCAGTATCATGATGCCGCTCCTTTCTCCATTTCTGTTTTCATTTTACTATTCTCATTTTTGTTTTTACTCCGCATCCTCCGCCAGGGTCTCCAGGAGAAAGCTGACGGGTCGGAAGCCGTCGTTGCAGGAGATCATGGCGGACTTCGGATTTTTCATCCAGCCGTCGTAAAAGTCCCCGCCGCCGTGGGCCAGAGCCATGACGAAGGGAGAGACGCTGTCCCAGGCGCTGTCGCAAAAGCCCTCCGGCTTCTGCCAGCCGTTGGCGGTGAAGCTCTGCCCGAGCTTCATGCCGCAGGCATGGGCGATGGGGTTTTCATATTTCTCCATCAAATCGGCATACTGCGCGATTTTCATGACCGTAATACGCACTTTTTTCACGGGAATCACTCCAATCCAGGCTTTGTTTCTTTTTTCTCCGGCAGGGTCTCGCTGACCAGGGCCGCGCCGATGATGAGCGCTGCGCCGATCCAGCCGGCAGGTCCCATGGCCTCCTTCAGGAAAAAGGCGGAGCACAGCACCGACACCACCGGCTCCAGATAACCCAGGATCGCCACCGTCTGCACCGGCAGCGTGCCCATGCCGCTGAAATACAGGCAGTAAGCCAGCCCCGTGTGGACAATGCCCAGGACCAGCACGATCAGGACGGATCGGGCGTCCGGGCCGGGGATGCCGCCCCGGCTGCGGATCAGCACATAGGGCAGGATGGTCAGGGCGGAAACCGCCAGCTGGACCACTGACCGGTCCAGGGCCCGGATATCCCGGAGGAAGCGGTTGCAGATCACGATCACCACGAAGCAGGCAGCCGCCGCAAGCCCCAGGGCGATCCCCGCAGGGCTCCCCGCCGAACCGTTCCAGACGCCGGAAACCAGCAGGATGCCCGCGAAAGCGGCGGCGACGCAGGGCAGCTTGCGTTTGTCCAGCCTCTCCCGCAGCACCGCCGGCGCGATCAGGATCACAATGATCGGAGCCATATAGTTCAGCAGGCTGGCGACGGCCACCGTCGTCTGCATATAGGCGGCAAAGAGAAAGATCCAGTTCAGGCCCAGGGTGACGCCGCCGATCAGAAGCCATTTGAGGTTTCGCCGGATGGCCGCCCGGTCCGGCTTCTCCTTCTTCCATGCAAGATAACAGAGGATGAACGCCGAGCCGAGAATGCCCCGGCACATGGCCACGACCTCGCTGGGCAGGTCCACATACCGCAGGAACATGCCGATGGTGCCGTAGAGGACGACGGCCAGGATATATTTGACGCGTTCCATCAGGGCGCTCAGTCCTCCCGCACCTGCTCCGTCAGCCAGCTCATGATGCCGTGTTCATCGTGGTAGGTGGGCACCCAGGACATGTGGTTTTGGGAGAAAAGCTCGGGATAGGACAGGTTTTCATCCGTGGCGATGCCGTATTTGCGCAGCTCCTCCGGGCTGTAGAGGGTCAGGCGGGCGTCCCGGTTGCCCGCATCCCGCAGGGCCAGGATGCCGTCCACGATGTACTTGTGCCGGTAGATCGTATGGTCCACATAGCTGGTGGCGATCCAGAGCCTGGCGCGGGTCAGCCCCTTGAGGATCGCAAAGGTCTCCGGCGTCATGGTGGGGCAGACGGGCACCGCCGCCGCAAAGAGGTCCGCCCCCACGCTCATGGCCCGCAGGGTTCCCGCACCGCCCATGGACATGCCGGTGACATAGACGCGCTTCCGGTCCACCTTCCCCTCCCGGATCATGCCCCGGATCAGGTCGCAGACCTCCCCCAGGTACCGGCGGGACCAGCCGAAATCCCCGCCCATATCGCTGTGGGCAAAGTCCGTCTTGCCGATCCTTCCCGCCATCATTTTGAAGTCCGCCTCCCGGGCCTGGGGGGCCAGGATATAAAAATCGGGGTACCGCTGCGCAAACTGAAGGCAGCTGTAATCCGCCGCCACATGGGTGATGTTGTCCGTGCCGCCGTTGCCGCCCCCGTGGAGGAACAGGAGCAGAGGGCGGGGTGACGCCGATTGCGGGGAATACAGCCGGTAAAGCAGATCGCCCTCCTGCCCGGCCTCGAAGTACTCCAGGCCCTCGCAGCGCTCCTCGTCCATATCCCGGCGGGTGTAGCTGTCGCCCCCCACGGTGAGGATCCAGCCGGAGCGGTAGTCGAATTCCTCCGCGGTGATCTCCAGGCACTCCCCCGCCGTCTCCACCTTCGTGACGGGCACTTCTCTGCTCTCCCTGCCGAAGGGATGCAGCGTCAGTCTCACCTCCCCCGGCTGCACCGGCGCATGGGGGATGGAAAAGCCCTTGCCTGTCCAGCCCCGATCCGGCACATAGGAATAGGCGATCTTCTCAGCCATGTTCTTCTCCTCCGCATACAGTTTTATTCAGATTTTACCACAGCTCCGGCTGCTGTGCAATGCACCGGCGCTTCTTTCCCTCCGCCGCCTCGAAATGCCCTTGATTCTTGCGGTGGGATGGCCTATCATAGAGCCAAATCCCCCCAAGGAGGACGCAATGAACAGACGGATTCCGCAGATCGGCGCGGCGGTCGTCGCCGTCACAGTTTTTCTTTTCGCCCTGTTTCTGATCGTCGATTTCACCTTCGGCTCCTATTTCGTCTGCATGCTCCTGCCCATGGGCTATATCCTCATGGCCACGGGGCTGCATCACGAGGCCGGGGAGGACCGGCGGACAGCCGCTGCCGCCGGCCTTGCCTTCGCCGCGATCTACGCCGTGCTGATCCTCCTGGTCTACTTCGCCCAGACCACTGCGGTGCGGCTGCAGGGGCTGAGCGCTGAGGCCGCGGCGCTCCTGGATTTCAGGCAGGGCGGCCTCATTTTCAACTATGACCTGCTGGGCTACGGCATGATGGCACTCTCCACCTTTTTCCTGGGTCTTTCCATGAAAGCCCGGGGGAAGGCGGACCGCTGGCTGAAACGCCTTCTGATGATCCACGGCGCTTTCTTCCCCGGCTGCTTCCTTCTGCCCATGACGGGCGTTTTTCTCTCCATGGGCGGCGGGACCGGCAGAGGCGGCGCCATCGCCCTGGTGATCTGGTGCGTCTACTTCCTTCCCATCGGCATTTTGGCATACAGGCACTTTTCCTGAGCGTGAAAGCGCGGCATGCCCCGCAGCGGGCAGCGGCACCGCCGCGGAAAACGCAGCGGACGATGCGGGCAAAAAAAGCAGAGAGGCGGTGAAGCAATGCAGGCGCCGAGACCGGCGGATGATACCGAGCGGGCGGTGTGCGCCCTCATCTGCCGCAGCGGCGGCCTCCGGGCAAAGGAGATCGCCAAGGCTCTCTCCCTGGAACGGGAGGAGGTCAACCGCATCCTCTACCGCTCTCCCCTGCTGCGGGAGCTCTGCTGGCAGAACGGGGACTACCGCTGGCACGGCATCCTCCGCCAGGCCCGCCCCCACAGCGGCCTGCAGGAATTCTCCGGCTACTATGCCCCGGTAAGGGACTTCCTCGCCCTGGACGGGGAGCGCTGGCTGGCCGCTCTCCTGGAGGGCTGCGGCAACATCGGCCGCAGCCTCAGCGACACGCGGGGGCTCCTCCACTCCTTCCGGGACTGCCGGGAACAGATGGTCTCCCTCTTTTCCGACCTGCGGGAGATGCTGGGGGAAAGCTGCCTGGACTGGGAGATCGCCTTCGAGCTGCGGCTGAAGCGCGCGAGATACATCCGCATCTACGCCGACGTGCTGGTGATCACCGAAAACCGGGTCTTTTCCCTGGAATTCAAGATGAAAAGCGACCCGGAGCACGATGAGGTGCTCCAGGCCGCCAAATACTGTCCTTATCTGGAGATCATGTTCGGGCCGGATTATGAGGTCATCCCGGTGCTGGTGCTGACGAAAGCCACCGAGCGGTTCGAGTTTCAGCGGATCGGGGAGGCGGACGCCCTTCTGCCCGTCTGCTCCGGGGACATGCTTTTCAACGTCTTCAACGAATACCTGGGTTTTCTCCGGGATTAGTGGGTCTTGTAGTAGTCCCGGGCATAGTTCTGATACACGTCCTGAACCGCTTTCTGGCGCATTTCATAGCCCGGGGAATCCGGCGTGCCGCCCGCCATGGCGGCAAAAACGAAGCCGCCGCCGGGGGCGAAGGTATCCACATATTCCTTCAAAGCCGCCCGGTATGCCTCCTCGTCCTCGCAGGCGGCCCACTTCATGCTGTCCCAGGCCCCGCAGAGGGCCAGCTTGCCCACATACTTCTTCTTGATGGAGACCAGGTCGTTGGTGGTCTGGGCCGGGTTCCAGGAGCGGATGCCCATTTCCACCCAGTCGGGGACGAACTGCTCGCTTCTCCCGCAGTCGTGCCGCTCCAGCAAAAGGCCGTTTTCCCGCGCCAGATCGCAGTGGATCTTCTGATAGGGCTTGAAGAATTCCCGATACATATCCACGCTGAAGAAGGGGGCGCGCAGGGCTGCGTCATCGTCCATGATGCTCACCGTATCCGGCTTGAGCCAGCGGAGCTGCTGCTTGAGGACCTCCACATAGAATTTGGAGACGTATTCCAGCAGGGCCTTCACCTCCTCCGGCTCCTCATAGAGGGCCAGCATGGCGTTCTCAAAGCCCATGAAGGAGATCAGGGTCAGGAAATAGTCCCCGCCGGTGGCGGCCAGGGATTGGGTCTTGCGGTCCACATCCTTGGTTTTTTCCTTATAGTAGGCTTCCCAGTCGAAATCGCTGGTGTCCGGAGCGTGGATGCAGTCCCGCCATCGGGTGATATCGTCCAGGATATATTCGCCGGGCTTGGGCATGGCGCCGTTGTTCAGATCGGGGCTGCCCACATAGGTCACCCCCAGCTTGGTGACCACGGGACCGTTGGGCGCGTAGACGGGGGTGAGCCATTCCTCTGTGTAAAAGGCCATGCGGGGTTCAAACATGCTGGGGACATATTCGGGGATCTCTCCCCGGAGCATGGTCAGATAATTCTCCTTTGCGTTCATGTCGGACCCTCCTGTTCGCAGCGGATAGATTCCTTTTGTTCAGTATAGGCTATTCTCCACAGAATTGCAACATTTCGGAAACAAAACGGGCGGCAGCGTTTTCTTTCGCTGCCGCCCGTGATCGTCGTCATAGAACGATGCTCTCTCCTGCAGAGAGGTAATAGAGATTCTCCATGCGCTCCTGAAGATACCGAAACTGCGCTTCGCCGGTGCAGTGGCAGGTGAACAGCTCCGCGCCGCAGCTGCCCAGAGCCTGAACATAGGGCTCCAGTTCTGCGCCGGGGGCTTTTTTCATCAGATGGAAGCCCCCCACCAGCACGTCGGGCCGGAACCAGGCGATCAGGTCCCGGATGCCCTTGTGGGAGCAGCCGCTGATGAGCACCCGCGTGCCGTGCTCCTCGATCAGCAGGTATTGCTCATGGCGGAAATCATCAGGGATGCGCCTGCCCTCCCGCAGGACGCTAAGTCCGGCGCTGTCCGGGGGGTATGCCCGCTCCCGATCGTTGCAGCCGTAAAGGTGCATGGACGGGGAAAGCGCCTTCTCCTCCCCGACGAAAACAAGCCGGGAAGAGCTTTTCAGCGCCGGGTCCAGCCCGATATACTTCCCTTCGGCGTTAAAAACTTCATCGAAGGCATAGCGGCTGAGATAGACCGGCGCCCGGTCGTTCAGCGCCAGAAAGGTCCGCAGCCCGCCGCCGTGGTCATAGTGCCCATGGGACAGGACGGCCTTTTCCGCCTCCCGCAGGTCGACGCCCAGCTTTTCGGCGTTGCGGGCAAAGAGGTCCGACTGCCCCATGTCGAACAGGAGCGTCGTTTCCGCCGTCTCGATGAACAGGCTCAGTCCGTGCTCATAGCCCAGGTCCTCCCTGCACGAGGTGTTCTCCGTCAAAGCGGTGATCTTCATTCCTCGCCTCTCAGCCGGGCACGCGCTTCTCGCAGAGGTAGAAGACCGTCAGCAGGCCCGGCCCGGTGTGGGCTCCGATGACGACCCCCAGACTGTTGATGCTTATTTCCCCGTATTCGGGGTGGGCCCGGCGGACTTCATCCCGCACCCATCGGGCTTCCTCCAGGCAGTCGGCGTGGAGGATCAGCATCTCGTGCCCTGTCACGTCCAGGCCGCTCAGGTCCGCGAGGACCGCGTCCCGGATGGCGTTCAGGGCGGCCTTGCGGCCCCGCGCCTTTTTCGCCACGTCCAGGGTGCCCCCGTCGGGCACATAGAGCACGGGCTTGATGTTCAGAATGGAGCCCACCAGGGCGGAAGCGTTGGAGACCCGCCCGCCCCGCTTGAGGTAATTCAGATCGTCCACGGTGAAGCGGTGGGCGATGCGCAGCTTGTTCTCCTCACCCCAGGCCACCGTCTCCTCGAAGCTCTTGCCGCTCTCCTTCAGGGCGGTCATCTTCTGCACCAGCAGGCCCAGGCCGCCGGAGATGCAGCGGGTGTCCATGACATAAAAGCGCTGGTCCGGAAATTCCCCGCGGACGGTCTCCGCCGCCCGGCGGGCATTCTCGAAGGAGACGGACATCTTCTCCGACATATCCAGATAGATGACGTCCTCTCCCCTCTCCAGCAGGGACTTGAAGAACTCATAATAGACGAATTCATTGATCATGGAAGTCTTCAGATCATCCCCGGCGCGCATCCCCTTGAAGACCGCGGCGCGGCTCTCCTCCCGGCAGTCGTCCTCCCGGAGTTCCCCGTTGACGGTGTAGCTGTAGCTGATAAAGGGGATGCGGTGCTCCTCCAGCCAGGTGCGGGGCAGGTCCGCCGTGGAGGAGGTGGCGATCAGGTAGTCTCTCATATCGTTACTCCTTGTATATGACGCTTTGGTTTCTAATATCCCATATTATACCATGGTCTTCCAGGCTTGAAAAGAGTTAATTCCTCTTTTTCCGAAATCCAAGAGGCCCGGGAGCATCGCGCCCCCGGACCTTTGGGTACATTGTTTTTTATCGCTGTTCGTTGATATAAATGGTCATCTTGCTCTGGAGGAGGCGGCCCACTTCCTCGGCGGATTTCTGGCCGGCGAAGAAGGCCTCGGACTCGTTGGTGATCATCTCGATGAGTTCTTCGTCATAGTTCTGCACCTTGGTGGTGGTGTTCACCAGCTCCATGATCTTGTCCGCCTGGGCCTGGGTGAGGGCCTTGATCTCCACCGTCAGGCTTCCCCAGCCCCAGCCGCCCTTGCTGAGCTCGATCTTTTCGCCGTTCTCGTCCAGCACGAAATTCCCGTCGGCATCCCGCATGTATTCGGGGGTCATGGCGTCCTGGAGCATTTTATCGAAGGCCACGCGGTTGGTGGGCAGGCCGTAGCTGTTCTGCTCCTGGTAATCTGCGGTCATCAGGGTGCGGAGGAACTGCCAGGCGGCGTCCTTGTTCTTGCTCTTGGCGCAGATGGCATAGCCGCTGTCGTCGAAGCTCATCATGTTGCCGGTGCCCTCGCTGGTGGGGAAGCCGATGAAGGTGGCCTCGCCGCCGAAGACAGCCTCGTACATCTGGTAGCTCTGGAAATCGCTGATATAGTTGACCATGAGCATCTGCCGCCCGGCGGCGATGCGCTCCGTCTCCTCCTCCCATTCCATGTTCTCCCAGTCCATATCCTTGGGGAACTGATTGGCAAACTTGAGGATATCGGTGAAGACGGGACTGTCGAAGGAGCAGACGCCGGTGGACCAGTCCACCAGCTTGTTCAGCTCCATCATGAGGCCCCAGGAGAGGATGCTGTCCCGGGTGGTGCCCTGGCTGAAGGGCTCGCAGCCGGCGGGCATCTGCTTCAGGGCGGCGTTGAATTCCGCCAGGGTCCAGCCCGGCTTATCCCCCACCACGCTGCTGGCGCCCATGACGGTCTGGATGTTGAAGCTGGAGGCGGTGCGGTAGAGCTTGCCGTCGGTGAGGAGGGCGTTCAGCACATTGTCGAACATCTGGTCCTTCAGCTCCGGGTCGGCACTCAGATAAGGCATCAGGTCCGCCAGGATGCCCTTGGCAGCCAGCTTGCCCGTGCTCATGCCGTTGAGGTTGAGGATATCCGGCACGTTGCCCGCCATGATCTCCGTGTTCAGCTTGGTGAGTCCGGCCTCGTAATCATCCTCCGTGTTGTATTCGGAGTAGTCGCTGACCTCGATGCGGTAATCGGGGTTCGAGCGGTTGAACTTCACGATCATGCGGCGCATGTTCCAGTCCAAATACATGGTGGCCAGGGTGATGGCCGTCTTATGGGGCAGGCTGGAAGCGGGCACCTTGCTGATCAGAACGACGCTCACATTGCTGACGTCGGTCTTTTCATCCCATTCGCTGGTCAGGGAAACGATCTGCCCGTCCTCCGTCACAAAGGCCCGGTCCACGCCGGAGGGATCCACGTCGGCATTGATCCAGTTGAGGACCTTCTCCGCCTTGCCGTCCGCCAGGCGGTAGCCCATGAAGTTGGAGCCGTTGTTGTAATAGAAGTCATAGTCGCCGCCGCCCACGGTCACATTGTAGCCGTTGGAGATGGGATAGGTCTGCTCCTCGTCCAGCTCCAGAGTCTCCGTGTTGAGGATGGTGAGCTGTTCGCCGGAATCGCCGTAATAGACGATGCCGATGCGCCCGTCATTGAGGCGGAACACGTTCTCCGCCCAATTGGAGAATTCCATGGTCTTGCGGAAGCCGCCGTCGGCATCCAGCGCGAGGATGGTCTGCCCGGCATTGATATAGACCCGCCCCTGATCGTCTACGGCGAAGCTCTGGGGATAGAAGTTATCCTGCCAGCCCTCCCCCAGGGCTTCCGTCAGGATATCCGACATGGCGACGCGCTTTTCCTCGCTGCCGTCGGCGGCCAGATAGCGCAGAAAGTAGTTCTGCTCATAGTGCATGTAGTTGTAGTAGCCCTTCTGATACCACTCGTCGGAATACATTTCCACGTCGTCGGGACCCTCGTACCAGTTGCGGTAGAGCGTCTCCAGGGAGACCATTTTCCCCTCCGGGGTCACGACCATGCCTTGCGTATAGGTAGAGCCGTTTTCATCGGTCTCCATGGGCTGATAGCCCTCCAGCGCCTGGACGCTGCCGTCCAGCCCGATGGAGTAGAGCTTCATGCCGTAGATGTCATACTGGCCCTCATATTCCAGAGTCGCGCCTTCGGGGATGTTCTCCCCGATCTTCTCCCAGCAGGTGCCCAGGATGCGCCCGTTCCGGCAGGCCAGAGGATTGATGCCGTTGTTCATCCCTCCAACGGGGATGAATTTCGCATTGTAAACGTATGTATCCGGGGTGGGGGTAGCGCTGCCGCCGTTGCCGCTGCCGCCGTTGCCGCTGCCGCCGTTACCGCCCTTACCGCCGTTGTCGGTGGGCTCGGCGCTGCTGCCGGGGTCCGCAGGCGTTTCGTTCTTCTTGCAGCCCGCCAGGGAGCCCAGGAGGCTCAGGCAGAGGACTGCCGCCAGGATCAGAGTCAGGATTCTTTTCGTTTTCTTCATTTTGTTCTCCTTGCCGGTTCTTTCACTTTCGGTCAACGTCCTCGGTGACATCCCTATTATAGACGAAACGGCAGGAAGTTTGTTCCTGTTTTTCACGGAAAATTCCATGAAATTTCACCGCTTTTTCGATGAATTTTCGGTAACACGCATATGGGTTTCCGCTCTGCGCATATGCTCCTTCTGAGAAGCGTGCAGGGAGTGGTGAACATTCGGACCTATATGGAAGACCGGGCCTGCGACCTGGCGGTCTGGATCATTGAGAACCGGGCCACCGTCCGGGCGGCCGCCGGGCATTTCGGCATCTCGAAAAGCACCGTACATAAGGACATCACCCAGCGTCTGCCGGAGTGCAACCGGAACCTCTGGCTGGAGGTGAAGGACGTTCTGGAGCGCAACAAGGCGGAACGCCATCTGCGGGGCGGAGAAGCCACGCGGCGGAAATACAAAGGAGATTAATGAAGGGTGCGTTGCAAGTGCAACGCACCCTCAGACTATAGACAAACCTATCGGCAGAGGTTCGACATGCATGGGGGAACCGTGAGGGGGGACGGGAATCCCCCCTCACGTAATATCCTTGCAAAATCAGAATGCATTTCTGATTTTGCGCTCAAGCTGTCGACACTTTATCGACAGCTTGAGGGTGCGTTGCAAGTGCAACGCACCCTTTTGACTTCTCAGACGCTTTCATCGTATTCGCAGTGATCCCGGAGGTGCGACCGTCACCTCGCCGCATTCCGTTTCCGGAGCCAGCTTGCCGGCAAGCCGACGAGAACGATCAGGCCGGACAGCAGCGTGCAGATATAGAAGGAGACGCCGCGGCTGAGGAGCTGGAGCTCAATGGCATACTCCGTGGTAAACATTCTTTCAAAGCCGCTGAGCATCAGGTAGTCCACCGCGCCCATCCCGCCGGGGATCGGTACGCAGCTCGAACCGATCTGCGCCAGCGCCTGGGTCACCCACAGCGCGGCCCCCTGGCCCGCAAAACCACGGTTCAGCGCAAAATGCAGCGCGAGCGTCACGGTTATCTGCGCAAGGCGCTGCGCCAGGTTCAGGAAGTAGACCGTGATCCATACGCCCGGCTTCCCCTTCATCACCCGCGCACACTGCGCGTACTCCTCCGCCAGATGCGACAGCCGTTCTTTCCATCGATCCGGATTCCGCATCAGATGGATGCGATGGAGAAGCCCGAACAGCTTTCCGCCCAGCCGGGACAGCAGCGCTCCCCTTTTCAGAAGGCCGATGAACAGAAAGGTCAGGGCAAGCAGCATGACCAGCCCGAACAGAATGAGGAACTTTGCAAAGCCCTCCATCTCCAGAAATACGGAGGGCATCGCCAGCAGGCAGACGATCCCGATGGTCAGCGTCGCCGCCGTGTAGAGGATCAGATTCACCACCAGCGTTGCGGTGACCACGCCGCCGGGGATGCTGTGACTGCCCATCATCAGGGCCGCCGCCGGCTGGCCACCGGTGGCGGAGGGGGTGATGGCGGAAAAGAACTGGTCGGCTGCGCTGTAGCGCAGTCCGCGGAAAAAGCCCCGGGGATAGCCCAGATGCCGCAGGATGCACAGCAGCGACAAGCCCTCCAGCACGATGAAGCCCGTCATGCAGAGAAAAGAAGCGCAGATCCACAGAGGAGAGGCCTGTTCCACGGCCTTCAGAAGCTTTGCCGGACTCAGACCGCTGCCCGCGGAAAACACGGTCCGGATCGTCGCAGCCGCGATCAGAAGGGCGAGGACAGCCCAAAAGACTCTGCGTTTTTGTTTCATGCCGCGTACCCTTCTCCTTGCGCTTTGCTGGGGCGTTCCACGCCCGAATTCCGGTCTATATAGTATATCAGATCCTGCGGGAAACGGGAAGATGTTTTGCATTTTCCGCCGTAACATTTCTGCATTTTCTGTCAATAATTGGCAATCATTCCCGGCAAATCGGGTCTGAAATCCCGTTTTTCCGGGCAAGCGGCGGCCTGACGCGCCTTTGGGCGCAGGCGCTCCCCTCCGGGGACGATGTGACAGGGGGCTGCTGCGGCATGATCCCGCAGCAGCCCCTTGCGATGCTGTGTCGTTTACGGAAGCAGGGTCAGATGCCGGCCAGCTTCAGGATGTCGGGCACCTTGGATTCCCAGCCCTGGGCCATGATGTGCACGCCCTGGCAGTAGGGCAGGCACTCCTTGATGAGACGGGCGGTGATCTCCACGCCGGTGATGCCCGCCTTGGTCTTCTCCTTGTCGGCCTTCAGCTCGTCGATCAGCGCATCGGGCACATGGACGCCGGCCACGTTGGCGTTCAGGTAGCGGCACATGCCGACGCTCTTGGGGATGATGACGCCCAGCTGCACGGGCACGCCGAACTGCTTGGCCTTATCCATGAAAGCGATGAACTTTTCGGGCTCGAACACGGCCTGGGTCTGGAAATACTGAGCGCCGGCCATGACCTTGCGCTCCATCTTCGCCAGCTGCGCGTCGATGCTGTCGCTGCAGGGGGAGACGACGGCGCCCTTGCAGAACTTGGGGGGCTCGCCCACCAGCTCGTTGCCGCCCAGGTCCACGCCCTTTTCCAGCTGGCCCACGGCATACAGGAGGGAGACGCTGTCCAGGTCGAAAACGGGCTTGGCCTGGGGATGGTCGCCCAGCTTGGTGTGGTCGCCGGTGAGGCAGAGGATGTTTTCAATGCCGAACATTGCGGCGCTCAGCAGGTCGGACTCCAGCGCCATGCGGTTGCGGTCGCGGCAGGTGAGCTGATAGATGGGGTTCAGGCCCGCGTTCTTCAGGGCCACGCAGGTGGCCAGAGAGCCCAGGCGCATGACGGAGGACTGGTTGTCCGTGACGTTCACGGCGGTGATGTTGGAGAGGTACTCCTTGGCCTCGGCGACCATCTCCTCGACATGGAAGCCCTTGGGAGGGCCGACTTCGGTAGTAACGACGAGTTCACCACGCGTGAATTTTTCAGAAAGCTTCATATCTTTAATGCTCCTAACCTTTATTATTTGGATGTCCGCTCATTCGGAAACTTCAACATCGGTGGCGTAATTACGGATCTGTACCGGGCACTTCAGCACATCCAGCCGGCCCACCTGCTTCAGGCGCCGGTAGATGCGCTCCCAGCCGCACTCCATGTCGGGGTCCACCTCGCACTTGCCGGCCTTGGCGCCGCCGCACTGGCCGTTGACCAGGCTCTTGGAGCAGGCGGTGAGGGGGCAGATGCCGCCGGTGATATTCAGATAGCACTCGCCGCACTGATCGCACTTGTGCTCCAGGGGGGTCACGCCCTGATAGCCGGGCAGCGGGTAGGTGTCGCAGGCGGCGCAGACCTTTTTGTTCTCCAGGTATTCGGCGATGGTCTGCACGCCCACGCCGCAGGAGAACACCAGCACCATATCCGCCTGGGCGAGCTCGCTCATGTGCTTTTTCAGGCGGAGCTTCATGTTCTCGGGATTGCAGATATAATCCGTGGTCAGGATGCCGGTGACGACGCCCCGCTCGGTCAGTTCCTTCTGGAGCTCCTCTGCTTCCTTTTCGGGGAAGTGGACTTCCTTGCAGCCGTGGCAGTTGATGATGAACACCTTGCCGGTGATCAGAGCCTCGATGGTCTCTCTGGGTTTCAGTTCGGTAATCAGCATATCACTTCATCCCCCTTACTGCCGCTTTGCCGGCCTTGATCTTGGAGAGCAGCGGGATCTTGGAGGAGCAGATGTACTCGCAGCAGCGGCATTCCATGCAGTCCATGATGTTCTTGTCCTTCAGACCCTGCCAGTTCTCTTCATCCGCATACTTCGCGAAGTACAGCGGGCTGAGCTCCATGGGGCATACGTCCGCGCAGCGGCCGCACTTGATGCAGGCCACGGCCTCGGTCTCGTCCTTCTCGATGGCGATGACGCCGTTGGTGCCCTTGATGACGGCCACGTCCACGCTGGGAAGCTGGATGCCCATCATGGGGCCGCCCATCTTCACGATGACGTCGTCGCCGATGATGCCGCCGCAGTAGTCGATGACATCCTTCACGTTGGTGCCCACGCGGACGATGTAGTTGCCGGGCTTGCGGATGCGCTCGCCGGTAACGCTGACCACGCGCTCGATGAGGGGCAAGCCCAGCTGGATGGCGTCGGAAATGGCCTTCACGGTGCTGACGTTGCACACCACGGCGCCCACGTCCGCGGGCAGTCCGCCGCTGGGGACCATCCGACCCAGGACCCGCTTGATGAGCATTTTTTCAGCGCCCTGGGGGTACTTGGTCTTCGCCACGGTCACTTCGATGTTCTCCAGGCCCTCGCACTTGGATTTCAGCAGCTCCACGGCGTCGGGCTTGTTGTCCTCGATGACGATGATGCCCTTGGGGGCTTCCACCGCTTTCATGACGGCCTTCAGGCCGAAGATCACCTCGTCGGCATAGTGCAGCAGGAGCTTGTGGTCCGCCGTGAGCATGGGCTCGCACTCGCAGCCGTTGAGCAGGACGGCCTCGATGGGCTTGCCGGGGGCCAGCTTGACGCTGGTGGGGAAGCCCGCGCCGCCCATACCGGCGATGCCGGCTTCCTTGACGATGTTCACGATATCTTCCTTGCTGAGGCTGCTGAGGTCGCCCTTGGGCTTCACAGACTCATGCAGGACATACTTCTTGTCGTTTTCGATGACCACGCTGAGGCCGCCGCGGGTGGCGGGATGGACCCGCTCCTCGATGGCCAGCACCGTGCCGCTGACGCTGGAATGGACATAGGCGCTGATGAAGGCGGCGGGTTCGCCGATGACCTGGCCGACCTTCACATAGTCGCCCACCTGCACCACGGGCTTTGCGGGAGCGCCGGAATGCTGAGACAGGGGGATGACCACGGTGTCGGGCTCGGGGAAGCGCAGCAGAGGCGCATTCTCGCAGAGTTCCTTCTTCTCGGAGGGATGGACGCCGCCGTAGTAGCCGGCGAAGCGGCTCTCCCGGATGGCCTGCACATAGTCGTTGATGACCTTGAAATTGACCTTGCTGTAGTCCCGCAGCTGGACGGGCTGCTTTTTCAGCTCATCCAGTCTTCCCTGCTGGCTGAGGCGCTTGTTGATCTTTTCCCAGGCGCAGTCCTTATTGGGGTCTACCTCGCACTTGCCGTTCTTGGCGCCGCCGCACTGGCCGTTCACGAGGCTCTTGGCGCAGTCCACGATGGGACAGACGCCGCCGGTCATGTTCAGATAGCACTGGGCGCAGGCGTCGCAGGCCTTCTTGGTCAGGGCCATGCCGTGGTGGCCCCGGTAGTTGAGGGAGTTGGCAGCCGCATAGACGGGCAGGTCGACCATGCCGGCGACGGTCTGCACGCCCAGGCCGCAGGAGACCACGAAGACGCTCTCGGTGCCCTCGGGGATCAGCTCCTTCAGCTTTTTTTCCGTCTGGGTCTTGTTGCAGAGGAAGTCCACCTGGACGGAGCCCGTGACGGTCTTGCCCTGCTCCGCGGCCATTTTCACAAATTCGCCGCAGTCCGGTTCATCCACCGTCTCAAACTCTTTGAAGCACTTGTTACAAGCCACGACGAAGATCTTGTCCGTGCCCGCCAGGAACGGTGCAAGCTCGTCGATCCCTTTCAGCTTGTACTTGGTATAGTTCTCCAATTTCTCACCTTCCTTAATATAGCAGTCAAAAAAGCTCAAAATACGCTTTTTAGAGTATATCATATCCTCTCCCCATTATCCAGACTATTTTTCCGCGCCAAACCCACAAAAACAAATGGAAATCCCGCTTCGGATTGGTGATTTTTCCAGCATTTTCGTCATTTTTCGTCCCAGGGGGAAAACAGTCCGGATGATACTTGCGTTCAACCGGGAATTATTGTATGATGCTTTTATTGAGCATTCATTTCAATGAAAGGAGCAATCGTTTTGGCTGAGATCCACAAGATCATTGTCGACAGCGACACCGCCGGCGACGACGCCGCCGCGCTGATCCTGGCCGCCAGGAGCAAAACCGTGGAGATCCTGGGCGTCACCGTGGCTGCGGGAAACGTCAGCCTGGAGCAGGCCGCCCTGAACAGCATGGCCGCCCTGGAGCTGGCCGGATGCGACGCCCCCGTCTATCTGGGCGCCACGGCCCCCCTTTCCGGCGAGGAAAAGGAGTGCTTCAGCGTCTACGGCAAGGACGGCATGGGAGAAGCCGATATCGTTCACCCCAAGGGAAAGCCCCGGGAGAAGCATGCGGTGGATTTCATTCTGGAAACCGTCCGCGCGAATCCCGGCGAGGTCGAGATCGTTGCCCTGGGCCCCGTCACCAACCTGGCCCTGGCCATCCAGAAGGACCGGGAGACCATGTGCAAGGTCAAGCGCATCTGGTCCATGGGCACTGCGGGCTTCGGCCCCGGCAACGCCACCCCCGTGGCGGAATTCAACGTCTATAAGGACGCCCCGGCCTACAAGATCATGCTGGAGCTGGGCGTGCCCGTGACGATCCTCGGCCTGGATATGGACGACGAGCCCACCTGGCACGATGAAAAGAAGCTGGAGGAGATGAAGGAGGGCAGCGAAGCCCAGCGCTTCATCGCCACCGCCACAAGGAAGCTGCTGGAATTCAAAAAGGGCAACGGTATCGCCGCCGTGGACCTGCCGGACGCGGTGGCCATGGCCTGCATCTGCTGGCCCGACTTTGTGGAGGAGACCACTCAGTGCTACGGCAGCTGCATCACCGAACCCGGCGAGACCTACGGCATGGTCATCTTCTACCGGGAGGGCTTCACCTACGACTCCATGCCCAAGATCGGCAAGTGCAACGTCTCCGTGGTTTCCAAGGCGAAAAAGAGCGAATTCGTGGACCGGCTGAATGCGGTCTTCAAGTCATAAGGAGGTCCTCCGATGGATCAGAACAGCGAAAAGCATTACAAGCACCTGACCCTGCTCCACTCCAACGACATGCACGGGGATTTTCTGGCGGAGGATGTGGACGCCAATCTGGTAGGCGGCGTCAGCCTTCTCTCCGGCTATATCAACAAGGTCCGCGCCGAGGAGCCCAACACCCTCTACTGCATCGCCGGGGACATGTTCCGCGGCTCCATCATCGACGCGGAATTCCAGGGCATCAGCACCATCGAGATCATGAACATGCTGTCCCCGGACGTGGTGACCCTGGGCAATCACGAGACGGACTACGGCGTGGCCCATCTGCTCTTCCTGGAAAAGTGCGCCACCTTCCCCATCATCAACGCCAATCTCCACATCCGCACCAACCATGCCCGGCTCTTCAACCCCTATCTCATCAAAGAGATCGACGGCATGAAGATCCTCTTTATCGGCATCCTGACGGAGGAGGTCATGGCCCAAACCAAGAACGACGGGCTGGTGGGCTCCATCGTGGACGTGGAGGAGGCCGCCCAGGAGGTGGGCAAGATCTGCAACACCTATAATTCCATCGACATCGACTTCACCGTGCTGCTGACCCACATCGGCTTCGAGGAGGACAAGAAGCTGGCTGCGAGACTGGATCCCGCCTGGGGCGTGGATGTGATCATCGGCGGCCATTCCCACACCTTCATCAAGGAGCCTGCAAAGGTCAACGATATCCTCATCGTGCAGGCCGGTACCGGGACGGACCAGATCGGCCGTTTCGACATCACCATCGACACGGACGAGAACTGCGTCGCAGAATACCAGTGGCGCAGCGTTCCCATCAACTCCGAAAACTGCCCCAGGGATGAGGAGATCGAAAGCCTCATCACCCAATACAAGAGCCGCACCGACGCTAAATACAGCCGGGTCATCACCCGCTTCAGCCGCAAGCTGACCCATCCCGTGCGCACCCAGGAAACGGAGCTGGGCAGCATTTTCTCCGACGCCCTGCGAAACAGCCTCGGCCTGGACATCATGCTCCTGGGCTCCGGCAGCATCCGCTCCGACGATATGGGCCCCATCGTCATGCTCACGGATCTGATGGTGGGCTTCCCCTATGACGACAAGGTCTATTTGCTGAAGGTCAGCGGCAGGCAGCTGAAGCAGATGATCCTTTACATGGTGCGGGACGAGGTCTGGGCCGGGGTCCACAGCGAATTCTATCAGCTCTCCGAGGGCCTCCATGTGGTCTATTCCCGCGCGGACCATGAATTCCGGGAATTCACCTATCAGGGCGAAAGGGTGGACGACGACTGGATCTTCACCCTGGGCCTTCAGGAATACCACTACAACAATTTTGAAGATATCTTCCAGGTGTCCCTGGAGGAGGTCAAAAAGAACGGCGCCCCCCGCGTCATCTGCACCTCCTGCCGCAGCGTCATCGAGGAATACCTCACCGCCCATCAGCACCTGGACCACCAGGTGGGCGAGCGGCTGGTCATCCTCTGATGCAAAGCGCAATCGCTTCGCTGGATTGCGTTTTGAGAAAGATTGCACCTCGCTCCCCGCACTCGCTTCGCTCGCACAGTACGCTGCGTGAGAAGTATTCTTCGCGAGGCGCATGTCCCCGCGAAAAATGAGGCCGAATACTTCGCGTCTGCGGACGCGAACTCTGCGAGGCCTTCACACATCGAGGCACGGGCAAAAGCCCGTGCCTCATGCTTTTATTTGGTCCACTGAAGCAGCCACCGGTAATACAGGCCGCTGCGGAGCTTCGCCCCCGGCAGCTCCCGCCGGACCAGGGCCCGGACCTCCGACATCCCGGGAAACGCATAGGAGACGGAGAGGCCCAGCTCCTCAGAGGAGCGGGCGCGGCGGAGCAGGGTGCCCAGCCGGGCGGGCAGGACGCGGAGGCATTCCAACGCCCAGTCTCCCGGACCGGAGGGCGCGGCCAGGCCTACCGCCAGCAGCCGCCCGCCGGGGCGCAGCAGCTCCTTCGCCTTTCGCAATGCCTTTTGCGCATCCATATGATGGAGGGAAGCGACGAAAACGACCGCGTCCAGAGAGCCTCGCGGCGCTGCAAAATCCTCAAAGGTCGTGCACAGCCAGCGGACGTCCTCCCCTTCCGCCGTACTCTGCCGCGCACGACTAACGGTGGCAGGATCGGGGTCGATACCCGTAAGCTGCCGCCCGGGGGCGCGCAGATAACGGACCAGCGCGCCCTCGCCGCAGCCCGCGTCCAGTATCTTCCCGGCCCCGCTTCGGTCCAGCGCTTTTTTGATCCAGGGATAATAGGCGGCGTTATGGTTCCAGAAGGAGAGCTTTTCCATGCCCGGCCGCCGTCAGAAGCTGCGGCCGGAGCCGGAATGGCTGGTGCCGGAGGAACCGGAATAGGAGCTGGAATAGGAGCTTCTGCCGCCGCCGGAGCTGCCGCCGCCGCCGGAGGAGCGCTGCACGGGGCTGTAGCGTTTGTTCGTGCTTGTGCTGAGATACTGGTCCAGAGTCCGGTCCAGCCGCAGGCTTTCAGCCACCAGATAATCCCCCGCGGTCTGCCGGACGCTGGGAGAGGCCATCCGCTTTTTCGCGCTGCTGAGGCAGATGCCGCCGAAGAAAGCGCCCGCGATCGCACCCAGCAGGGTCATCCAGCCCCAATAGCTCCAGGGCCGGGCCACCCGGCCGGTTTTTTCCATATGCGCCAGGTCCTTGAGGCCCAGCTGCAGGGCTGTGTAGGCGTCGCTGTCATAATACTTGTTGGAGGCCTTGCCGCTCAGCCGCTCCTCATTGACCTCCGTCAGCTTCTCCGTGCCCTTGCCGTAGCCCATGATACGGCAGTTGGTGCCATAGTTATGGTCCCGCAGCAGCGCCAGGACGACGCCGTCGTAGTTCTCCCCGAAGCCGTAGCCCATGCACTGATAAAAGAGGTCGATGTATTCGTAATTATAGAGGCTGGAATCGTTTTTCAGGGTCAGGACGGCCACATCCAGGCCGTATTTATCCGAGATGGCCTTGGCCTGGGCGGCCAGACTGTCTCTTTCCGATGCCGACAGCAGCTCCAGCTCATCCACCACACGGGGCGCGGAAGCGTCATGCGTTCTCTGGAATTCCCCATCGATGGGCAGCCAATCCGGCGGGAAGGGCATTCCCGTCCGGTAAAGATTGCGGAAATTCTCGATCCAGTCGGCGACACCGTCGCCGTAGTCGCCATCCACCATATAGTCAAAGAGCCGGTCGTCCAGCTGATTGGCAAATTCCTCGGTGAAAAGCTTCCTCGTCTCCGGCCCGGTGCAGCAGGTCCAGAAGCCCCGGTCATTCGGGTCCATGCAGATGAACAGGCAGGTCCCCTCATATTCGTCGCCGATGCCGTAGCCGTTGAAATCATAGAAATCCGCCGCATAGACGTCCCGCCCCAGGCCGTAGGCGGAGACATCCGTGAAGATCACGATGTCCCTGTCCAGCTCGGCGCGGATCTCCGACAGGCGCGCCTCCATCTTGGCCTCCTCGGCGTCGGTGAAGATATCCGCCGTGTCCACCACCCGCGGCGCGTCGGGGTCATGGTATTTCTCGAAATTCGCCGGGTCCGTGGGATACCAGTCGGGCTTCCCCTCGACCCCGCCCCTGCCGTTCTGTGCCGCCGGCACATCCGCATGATCCTGCAGATAGTCGGAGGTATGGCGGATCACGGCATAGAGCACGCCGAAGACGCCGTATTCCTCCCGATACCCCGGCGCGGTAAGGCAGATGAAGTCCCGGTAGTCCTGGTCCACGCGGGATGCGGCGTTGCCGAAGCAGCGGATGATGACCTCCTCGGTGTCCGCATTGTAGGCGGCCATAAAGCCGTCCCTGTTCTCTCCGTAGCCGAAAGAGCAGTATTCATAGGCGTCCTGCGCCCAGGATTCCAGGGTGTCCGATCCCAGGGTCTCCGTGTTGAGCACGATCAGGGCCATATCCAGATGATAGGTCTTCAGGAGCTCTATGCATTCCTCGTCCAGGCTTTCGATCTGCTCGTCGGAGAGCTCCTCGGTGTAGTCGATGATCCGATAGAATTCCTCGGACCACAGTTCTTCTTCCTCCGCGGCGGCTCCCAGCGAGAGGAGGAGGAACAGGGCGAGCAGCAGCGTCAGGACACGCAGCCAGTTTTTCATTCCCCTCACCTCCCCAGCATATACAGGACAAAGCACAGCGCCAGCACCGCCGCCAGACCGATGCCGGCCCGGAGCAGGAAATACTGCCAGCTGACCTTCTTGTCCGTGGGCACGCTGCCGACCACTTCGCCGGTCTGCCCGTTCACGGCGAAGGCATAGGTCTTCTTTCCGTGCTTGAGGTCGAAAAGATACACCGGAAAGAGAAGATAGCGGGCTTTCAGGTCCGCCTGCAGGCTGCCGCCGGTGCTGCGGACATTGGAATATTCCCCCGAAAGCTTGCCATTGACCAGGTTGACGGCGGAATTGTTCATGCGCTTTTTCGCCCGCTCCGCCATATCCTGCCGGGCCTGATCGAAGCGGTCCGCCGTGAAGCCCGCCAGATACTGCATGTCGAAGGGCTTTTCATCCTCCATGTGGAAGGGCTCCAGGGAATCCATCAGGGCGTCGTCCACCCTGCCGCTGGCGTCCACCGGCAGGTCCCGGAATTCCATGGATACGTCGCGGCGGATGCGGTAATGCTCCGTTTCCGTGATGATATAATCGCCGCTGCGGCGGCTGGAGACATGTTCCCCGGTAAAACCCAGCTGCCCGCTCAATTTGCCGCTGAACACCCAGAAGGGAACGTAGACCCCCGTCACCTTCTCCATGCGGCTCTCGCTGAAGAAGTTCTTGGGCAGCAGCTTCTTGCCCTTGTAAAACTTCGTCATCGCCTGGGGCAGCGCCTTGGCGGTGATTTTGAAGGGGATCAGCCCGTCGGGCCGGAGATTGCCGGAGGTCTTCTCCGTCAGCACGATGTTGTTGCCGCAGTAGGGACAGGTGAGGGCCATCTGCTGCTGGGAAGCGATGACCTCCGCCCCGCAGGAGACGCAGTTGTAGATGGGCAGTCCCTCCGCGTCCGCCGCCGCGGCGTGGGCGCTCAACAGCTCGAAATCTATGCCGCCCAGCGCTTCACCGGGTTCGGGGGCCTTCTGCTCCCCGATTTCGAACACGCTGCCGCAGTAGTCGCAGACCAGCTTGCCCGATTCCGGATCAAAGCGAAGCGGGCCGCCGCAGGCTGCGCATTTTTGTTCATGCACAGGGTCCATTTCCGTCCTCCTTTTCTGAAATCTCGAATTTACGGTTCATGTTGTTTCCTTACCCGGAAAGCGCCGGAGAAAAGGCAAAACGCCCGCGGGCCGATCAGTGGTCTTCGGGCGTCGGTTCCGGCTGCGGGCGCAGCAAAAAGCGCATCACAACGGGATTATGGTCGGAGTAGGCAAAGCCGGTGTCGACGACGGAGGATTCCAGCACCTCCACATTCTCGCTCACCAGGAACCCGTCGATGGTCAGCACCATCTGCCCCGGATGATAAGGCCCGTCCGCATTGCGGCAGCTGGGCACGGGCTTTTCTTCCTCCAGAGGCGCGATCAGCGCGATATGGACGTCGTCGAAGATCCCCTCCGGGATGGGCTGGGCCCAGACGGCGCTGTCGGTAGGCAGGCCGAACACGGCGGAGGAATCCCCCAGCAGGTCCTTGTTGAAATCGCCCCCGGCGATGCAGTAGTTGTGTCGGGCGTATTCCCCCTCCATGTCCGCCAGCAGCCGCCGCAGCTGCTCCGTGGCGATGCTTCCGTCGGCGGTATAGGCGGAGAGATGCATGTTATAGAGCACCAGCTCCCGCTGCCCGGACAGGGGGATGCGGGCCTTGGAATAACAGCGGTCCAGGTCCAGGAATTTCCGGAAGCCGCCCTCGATGGGCAGCTCCACGCGCTGCGCTTCCCGGATGGGAAAGGCGGAAAACGTCATGATCCCGGACTTCGACGAGCCGTGGGGCTGCCGGAAGGGATAGCAGAGCCAGGGGGAATCATAGTTCTGGGCAAAGACCCAGGCTGTCTCCAGCAGGGTGAACGTGAGATAGGGGCGCTCGTCCACATGGTAAGAGCGGTCAGCGTCTATATCCACCTCCTGCACCAGATAGAAATCCGCCCCCTGGTCCCAAAGGGTCTCCCCGATCCGGCGCAGGTTCGCGTCCAGCCGCTCTTTCGACCAGGCCCAGGACCGGTCTCCCCCGTCCATGAAGAAGCCGAAATCCGCCTCATAAGCGCCGAAGCCAATGTTGAAGGAAACGAGGCTGTATTCCCGTCCCGTCTGCGGCGCCTCGGGGGAGGCGCTTCCCCAGACCTCCAGGGTCTGATCTCCCAGGCGGTGGAAGCGCAGGAACGCATAGGCGACGTAGGCCCCCGCCAGAAGGACCAGGGCCGCCAGGACGATCAGCAGGACGCGGAGGGCTTTTTTCAATCGTCGGCTCCTTCCGCTTCAGCGCCGCTGAAGCTCACTTCCCCAAAGCTGGGGGAAACGATGGCGATGTAGGTCTTGCCCGCCCGGACGGTCAGCTCTTCCGTATCCTCCGTGTAGTAGTGGAAGGGCGCGTAGGTGTCCGCCTTGGACCAGGTGATGGGGATCGCCTTTCCGTCACGGGCATACCAGCCGCCGCCTTCCCCGATCAGGTCCACCTTCAGGCGGCCGTAGTCGTCATAGGTGCGGATATCGGCATAGAGGATGAGGACGTTGCGGAACCGGGGCATCTCCCCCGTGAGGCCGTCGGCATAGTCCGCGTCCAGCTGATAGGCGGTATAGCAGCCGCTGTCCTCATGGTATGTAAGGATGGTAGTCTTTTTGTTGAAATTGATGTCGACCGTCGCCGCATCCTCCCCCTCCAGGGGCTCTCCGTCGTTCAGGAAGCGCAGGCCGCAGTCATAATCCTCCCCCACTTCCAGAGGGTATTTCATGAGCTCCGCAGCCTCCCAGAGCTTTTCGCCGCTGGTAAAAAGGGTGTGCTCCAGCGCGTAGCCGGCGCTGCGCCGGTCCTGATCCCGCCAGAAGGGCTCGTTGGCATACCAGCCCCGCACCCCGTCGATATTCTGGATGTGCAGGGAGCTGATGCGGCTGTAGGCGTCCTCGCTGCCCCCCGCGTGGCAGAGAACGGCCCCGTAGGAGAAGCAGATATCCTGATAGTAGGGGCGCACGCTGCGGATGCTGCCCAGCACGCCCGCCTCCTGAATATGGGAGAAGATGGCCATCATGCGGGTGATATTGCCCTCTGCCAGCACCTCATAGATGATGTCCGCCCCGCCGATGCCGCACTGGGGCTGGGCCTGGGGATGGTTGTTGACCATGAGGGCGAAGGGCCTCGTGCGGTCCTCCTCCTCCAGGGGCGTGCCGTTGAGGTAGTTGCGGAATTCCGGCTCCGGCTCGGGCGTCGGTTCCGGTGTGGGTTCGGGGGTGGGCTCCGGCGTGGGGGCCGGGGTGGGCGTCGGCGTGGCCGTGGGGGCCGGAAGCTCGGTGATGGGAGGCGGCGTTTCCGGCAGTTCCTTCGATCCCGGACCGCCGCAGGCCGCCAGGGCCAGGAGCAGAACAAACAGCAAAATCAGTGACAGGGCAAAGCGATACTTCATTTTCTCTGCGTTCGGTTCTTCTTCGGGCTTCCCTTTCACCAGGAGAACGCGATCCTTTCTATCTTTTGAGAAGCCTTATTGAATAATAATACTCTTTTTGCGCAGCGTATGCAACTAATTTCTTCCCGTTTCCTCGACGATCAGGCGTCCGTCCGCCGCGCCGGTGACGAGGACGCTGACCACCTGCCCCTCCCTGCCCGGCAGGAGCTCCGTTTCGCAGTAATTGGGGGTATGGCCCATGCGGCTTTCAAACAGCACCGCCTGCCGCAGCCCCACCTGGGAACGCAGGAACGCTTCCTCGTGCTCCGCCGCCAGGGCGATGGCCTGTCTTGCCCGCTCCTCCCGCTCCGGCTTCGGAACGCTGTCCGGCATGCGCGCGG
This sequence comes from Oscillospiraceae bacterium, assembly GCA_016286665.1. GTDB lineage: Bacteria > Bacillota > Clostridia > Oscillospirales > Oscillospiraceae > UBA1774. The sequence continues at coordinate 13,003 of JAEETX010000015.1, read as the reverse complement.
CCTTCGTCCCCTTCCGCTCGGAATAGGGGAAAACATGGAGATGGCTGAAGCGGCAGCGGTCCAGAAAGGCCAGGGTCTTGCGGAATTCCCCCTCCGTCTCGCCGGGGAAGCCGGTGATCAGGTCGGCGCTGAGGCCGCAGTTGGGGAAATAATGGCGCAGCAGCTCCACGCTGCGGTAAAAGCGCGCGCTGTCGTATTTCCGCCCCATGCGGCGCAGGGTCTCGTCGCAGCCGGACTGGAGGGAGAGGTGGAAGTGGGGGCAGAGGTTTGGAAGCGCGGCCAGGCGGCGGCAGAACGCCTCGTCCACCGCTCTGGGCTCCAGAGAGCCCAGGCGGATGCGCAGCGCTGGCGCGGCGGCGGCCACCGCCTCCACCAGCTCCGCCAGCCCATACTGATAGGAGGCCAGCTCGATGCCCGTGAGAGTCAGCTCCTTCACATCCGACGCCGCCAGCCCGGCGGCCTTCTCCGCGGCTTCCTCCAGGGGCATGCTGCGCACAGGGCCCCGGAGATAGGGGATGATGCAGTAGGTGCAGAAATTGGCGCAGCCGTCCTCTACCTTCAAATATGCGCGGGTCCGTCCCTCCAGGCGGGCAGGGTCCAGGACCTCGAATTCCCGGCGGCGGAGGGCTTCATCCAGCAGCACCGCCGGCTCCCCATGCCCTTCGGCCAGGGCTTCCAGCGCTTTTACGAATTCCAGCCGCTCCCCGCTGCCGCCGACGAGGGCCGCGCCCACGCTTTCCGCCTCCGCGCGCTCCGCCTGGGGCCAGCAGCCGCAGACAGCCAGCTTGGCCCCCGGCCAGCGCTTCTGCAGCCTTCGGGCAGCCTGGCGGGATTTTCGCGCGCTCTCCGCCGTCACGGCGCAGCTGTTGACCACCACCACGTCGGGCCCGTCCGTCACGATCTCGTGACCGCGCTCGCGGAGGGCGGCTTCCATGGCCGCCGTCTCGAACTGATTGCAGCGGCAGCCCAGGGTATAAAAGAGGAATTTCATGGAAAAACCGTTCCTAACATCGCGTTCGCTCCCGCTGCCGCTTGCAACGGGCGCTTTTTTTGATTATACTGCATTCTATAACTTCAAGTCAATGACGAGGAGGGTCACACCCTTGATCTATCTGGATAACGCCGCCACCACCCGCCCCTGCGGCGAAGCGGTGGAAGCCATGCGCCTCGCGCTGACGGAGACCTGGGGGAACCCCTCCGCCACCCACGCGCCCGGCAGAGCCGCCCGCCAGCTGCTGGAGGAGAGCCGAAAGGCCGTCCTCAGCGCCCTGAAAGCCAAAAACGGGACCCTGGTCTTCACCTCCGGGGGCACCGAAGCGGACAACCAGGCTCTGAAATGCGCCGCACGGCTGGGCCGTCACAGAGGCAAGCACATCCTCAGCTCCGCAGCGGAGCATGAGGCAGTGCTGAACAGCCTCCACGACCTCCGCGCCGAGGGCTGGGAGGTGACGCTGCTGCAGCCGGACGCCGCGGGGCGCATCCCCGTGCAGGCCGTGGCGGAAGCCCTGCGGGAGGACACGGTGCTGGTGAGCCTCATGCTGGTGAACAACGAGACCGGCGCGGTGAACGATCTGAGCGCCGTAAGGGAGCTGCTGCGGCAGCGGGGCAGCGCCGCGCTCCTCCACACCGACGCGGTGCAGGCCTTCACCAAGCTGCCCCTGCGCCCGGAGGACCTGGGGGCGGACCTGATTTCCCTCAGCGGCCACAAGATCGGCGGCCCCAAGGGCATCGGCGCCCTGTGGCTGAGGCCGGGGCTGAAGCTGCCGCCCCTGCTCCACGGAGGCGGCCAGGAGGGGAATCTCCGCTCCGGCACGGAGGCCATGCCCGCCATCGCCGGCTTCGGCGCGGCGGCCAGGGCCGCGGCGAAGCGGGATACCGCCGCCGTTGCCGTCCGGTATGCTTCCCTGCGAAGGCTGCTGGCGGAAAAGCTGCCGGAAGCGGACCTCATCGGCGGAGATTCCGGCGTCTGCGCCGGGCACATCTGCTGCGTCTCCTTCCCCGGCTGCCGGGCGGAGGTGCTGCAGAACTGGCTGGACAGCCAGGGCGTCTGCGTTTCCCGCGGCTCCGCCTGCGCCAAGGGCCGCCGCAGCCACGTGCTGGAGGCCATGGGCCTGCCCCCCGCGGTGATCGACGGCGCGCTGCGCGTCTCCTTCTCCCCGGAAACGACGGAGGAGGACGTGACCTCCTTCTGCCGCCTGGCAGCGGAGGCGAAGGAACGCTTTTTCCCCCGGAGCGGCCGCTGAGACGAATTTCCGAATTTATATCGCTGAATCACCGCAGTTTTGTGTAGTTTATCTGTTGCTTATTGAAAAAGCCTATGATAATATAGAAAAATAATTCATGCGACTTTACATTAGAGATAGGGATGAGCTGACATGATGAATCTGGCGATCCTGGGCTTCGGTACGGTGGGCTCCGGCGTGGCGAAGGTCCTGGCGGAAAACGCGGCGGAGGTCGCCGCAGGCGCGGGAGAGGAAGTGCGCCTCAAGTATATCGTGGATGTGCGGGACTTTCCCGACAGTCCCTTCGCTCCCCTGCTGGTGAAGGATTTCGCCGTGGTGGAGAACGACCCGGAGGTGGGTCTGGTGGTGGAAACCATCGGCGGCTGCGGCGTCGCCCTGACCTTCACCCGGCGGGCGCTGCAGGCGGGCAAGCATGTCGTCACCTCCAACAAGCAGCTGGTGGCGGAGCACGGCGTGGAGCTGCTGGCTCTGGCTAAGGAAAAGGGCGTGAACTATTTCTTCGAGGCCAGCGTGGGCGGCGGCATCCCCCTGCTGCGTCCCCTGTTCAACGATCTCTCCGCCAATAAGATCCTGGCGATGAAGGGCATCGTCAACGGCACCACCAACTATATCCTCACCGCCATGGAGCAGAGCGGGAAGGAGCTGGACGAGGCCCTGAAGGAGGCCCAGGCCTTGGGCTACGCGGAGCAGAACCCGGACAGCGACCTGGACGGGACGGACGCCGTGCGCAAGGCCTGCATCCTGGCGGACCTGGCCTGGGGCCGGGAGCTGAAGCCGGAGAAGGTTCCGGCGGAGGGCATCCGGGGCGTGGCCCTGCAGGATATCCGCAACGCGGCCTCCACCGAGGGCGCCATCAAGCTCCTGTGTCGCCTCATCCGGCAGGAGGATGGGACTGTCTACGCCTGGGTCGCCCCTCACTTCGTTCCGAAAACCAGCATGCTGGCTCACGTGGACAGCGCCTTCAACGCCGTGGTCATCACCGGCAGCGCCGTGGGCGACGTTCTCTTCTACGGCACCGGCGCCGGCAGCATCCCCACCGCCAGCGCGGTGGTGGGTGACGTGGTGGACGCCGTCCGTCACAAGCACGCGCCCCGCGGCATAGGCTGGACCGACGCGCCGCTGACCTTGGGCGACCCGGACACGCTCCCCGCCCGCTGGTATATCCGCAGCGGGGACAGCTGGTCCATCACGGAGGCGATGCCCGCGGGCATGCTGCCCCAGGCCCAGGTCCGCTACCGCGTCCTCGACTGAGCGTATTTGCGCCGGACAGGGTCCGGCAGAAGTATAAGGCGGGATGATTCATGCTGATCGTACAGAAATTCGGCGGTTCCTCCGTGGCGGATGCGGAAAAGCTCCGGCGCGTCGCGGGGATCATCGCCGACACGAAAAAGGCGGGGAACGACGTCGTGGTCGTCCTCTCCGCCCAGGGTGACACCACCGACGACCTGATCGCCAAGGCCCACGAGCTCTCCAGCGATCCCAGCAAGCGGGAAATGGACATGCTCATGTCCTCCGGCGAGCAGATTTCCATTTCTCTCTGCGCCATCGCCCTGCAGGAGCTGGGGATACCCTCCATCTCCCTTCTGGGTTGGCAGGTTGGGATGAAGACCAATTCCGATTACGGCAACGCCCGGATCAAAACTCTGGACCAGGAGCGCATCCGGCGGGAACTGGAGCAGGGCCGGGTGGTGCTGGTGGCCGGATTCCAGGGCGTCAACAAGCACGAGGACATGACTACCCTGGGCCGGGGCGGCAGTGACACCACCGCCGTGGCCATCGCGGCGAAGATGCATGCGGACCTTTGCCAGATATACACCGACGTGGAGGGCGTCTACACCGCCGATCCCCGTCTCGTCCCCACCGCGAAAAAGCTCAAGGAAATCACCTATGACGAGATGCTGGAGCTGGCCTCCATGGGGGCCCAGGTTCTGCACAACCGCTGCGTGGAGCTGGCCAAGCGCTACGGCGTTCCCATGGAAGTGCTCAGCAGCTATGTGCGCAAGCCCGGCACAATCGTGAAGGAGGTCACAAAAGGAATGGAAGAGACCAAAATCAGCGGCATCGCCAGGGATGACAAGATCGCCCGCATCGCCCTCGTGGGGCTGAAGGATGAGCCCGGCATCGCCTACAAGGTCTTCCGGGTCCTGGCCAAGGAAAAGATCAACGTGGACCTGATCCTCCAGTCCATCGGGCGCAACAACACCAAGGACATCAGCTTCACCATTCCCAAGGCGGAAATGGAGCATGCCAGCCGGGCGCTGTCCGCAGAGCAGGACGCCATCGGTTTTGACCACATGAATGTGACCGACAAGATCTGCAAGCTCAGCGTCGTGGGCGCGGGGATGATCAACCGGCCCGGCGTGGCCGCGCTGCTGTTTGAGGCGCTGGCCGCCGCCCAGGTGAACATCCGCATGATCTCCACCAGCGAGATCAAGATTTCCGTCCTCATCGACGCCGACGCCGCCGACGTGGCCATGCGGGCCGTCCACAGAAAGTTTTTCGAGGAATGAGATTTTCGTTTCCGGGCCGCCTCCCGGCGGCCCGGCTTCTTTTTTTGCGGCGAACTGCGGGCAATCGTTACAATTTGCTCTTGATTTTTCCCGCGTTTTGTAATAAACTGTAACCAATTTCAGCGACGGCTGTGACCAAGGCGGATTTGGCATGAAGTTTCGTTCTCCCCTTCGCAAATTCCTGCGCTGCTCCGCAGCGCTCCTCATAACCGCGATCCTGGCGGCGTCCCTGCTTTCCGCGGCCGCGAGTTCGCCCAAAGAGCGCGCGTCTGCCCCCCTGACGGGCCGCCGCAGCTTCGACATCATCAGCGGAAACGAGCTGTTTGAGGCGGAGATCACCCTTTCCCTGGAGGAGATCAAGGCCCGGAAGGACGACAGCGACGAATACATCCCCCATGTGTGGCCCGTCCGCTTTTCGGACCACGGCTACATCAGCTCCGAATTCGGTCCCCGCATCGACCCCGTCACCGGGGAGGGTACGGAATTCCACGGCGGCGTCGACCTGGCGGATCAGCCCGGCACCAAGATCCACGCTTCCGCCTCCGGCACGGTGACGGAAGCCAAGGACAGCAGCGGCTTCGGGCTGACCATCCTGATCGACCACGGCAACGGCTATGAGACCCGCTACTCCCACTGCAACAGTCTGCTGGTGTCCGTCGGGGACACGGTGAGCCAGGGGCAGATCATCGCCACCATGGGCGCGACCGGCCGGGTCACGGGCGTTCACCTCGATTTCCGCGTTTATGTGGACGGCGAAGCCATCGATCCGCTGACGGTGCTGGATGCGCAGGACTAGGCCTTGCGGCATTGGACAAAACGGCTTTTCGGTTTTTATGCAAATTATCGAAATCAGCTCTTGTAATTTGTTCATTATTGTGCTAAACTGCATCCATAAGCTATGAGCGCCCTGTTCTACAGTAAGGTATGGAGGTCTTTTGGATATGGAAATGGATGCGAAAAGAATCGGGATCCTGAAAAAACTCAATATCACCCACTACGCCATCATCGTTGTGGTCGTTCTTATTTTCCTGCAGTGGTTCATGCCGTATTTCCGCTATGAGCCCACCGGCAAGAAGGACACCAAGAATCAGACCAGCATGTGGGGCGAGATCCTTTTCAACTATAACTTCAAACAGTTGGATACCTATATGGGCGATGTGCTGAATGCGGAGGATCCCAGCCTGAAGTTCAAGAACATCACGCTGCGGCAGCTCGGCGCCCCCGTGCTGATGATGATCAGCGGCATCATCATTCTCTGCACCATGGGAAAGAAGGGTATCGCCACAAATGTCTTCCCGCTCATCATGGCGATATGCGGCATCAAGGGCTATTTCTTCGCGACGCTGATCCCCCGGTTCTGCAACGTGCCGGCCAGCCGGATCCTGGGAGGCATCTTGTCCATCATCCTGGCGATCGTTACCATCGCCAACATCGCGCTGTGCGTCATGGAGATCAAGTCCCGTCCCGCTGACTACTATCTGCCCACCCTCGGCTGACATGAAACGGATTGGCAGGCTGCAAAATCCGAAAGGATTTTGCAGCCTGTTTCTTTCATAACGTTTTTGCGCGCAGCCTGTGAGCGCCTGTCACGGACGATTTCAAATACCGATATCCCGGAGGAACCCATGAGGAACAAACGATTCTTCGCTTTCCTTCTTTGCCTGCTCCTGCTGCCGTCTCTTTTCGGCGGCTGCGCTTTCTTTTCCGCTCCCGCTTCCTCCCCCGCCCCTTCCCCGTCCGCGTCAGATGCGACGGTCACCCCGGAGCCTCCGCCGCCTACGGAAGCGCCGAGGGCGGATTATCATACCCTGCGGCTCGCCGCCGCCTCCCTGCCTGCCTGCTGGAATCCCCATTGCTGGCAGTCGGAGACGGATTATCTGATCTGCAGCCTGACCTGCGCGCCCCTGGTGAACATCGGCCTGACGGAGGGACCGGAGGGTCTCCCGGAGGACGCCTGGATCTTTGAAATGGCGGAAAGCGTGGAGGATGTGACCGCTTCCTGGGCACAGGCCCCGGACTGGGGCGTGGGTGAAACGGAGCGGGGAAGGGTCTGGCGCATCCGCCTCAGGGAAACGGCCTGCTGGGACGACGACGCCGCCACACCCATCACCGCGGACGACTACCTCTATTCCATGAAGCAGCTCCTCTCCCCGGAAATGGACAATTACCGCGCTTCCGTTTTCTGCACCGGCGCTGCGGAGCTCCTGGGCGCCAACGCCTACCGTCACTCCGGCATGGACGTATGGGAAGAAAACGCGCTCCCCGGCGGCGGCTTCACCTATCCGCCGGAGGAATGGAGCTTCGATGAATCCGGCGTTTGCACCGCCCCCGATGGGACGCCGCTCTATTTCTCCCTGACTTCGCCCCTCTCCATCTGGCTGGACGGCAGCAGTCTGGAGGATTATTACCGGGCGGGCTATGTGCCGGAGGCGGTCTATTCCGGTCTTCTGAAGCTGGCCGACGCGGCGGGCTATGTGCCTGTGACGCGGGAAACCATGGACCTGCTCCATTCCTTCACCGGCAGCGACGCCTGGGGCCGCGAAACGGCGGAGAACCTGGCCTACTACACCGCCTTTCCCCGGACCTGGCCCGAGGCGGCCTGGGAGAGCGTGGGTCTGCTGAAGGAAGACGACTACACCCTGCTCTATATCTGCGCCGGGGAAACGGAAGAATTCGACCTTCTCTACACCCTGAGTTCCCCCTGGCTGGTCTATGAGCCGCTTTATGAAAAAGGCAGATTTGACTACGGCGGCCGCAGCTACACCAGCTACGGCACCAGCGTCGAAACCAGCATGAGCTGCGGCCCCTACGGGCTGACGGCGCTGGCGGAGCGGAGTCTCACCCTGGAGAAGAACGACCGCTGGTGCGCCTTCACCCCCGGCACTTACGAGACGGATCGGGTGGTGCTGGACCTGCTGAGCCGCAGCGAAGCGGAAAAACGCTTCCGCGAGGGCAGCCTCGACCTGCTGCTGCCCGAGGAAGGCGAAGTCCTGCCTCAGGTGTCCGACGCCACGACCCTCCTGCAGGACGACGCCTATACCTACCGCTTCTTCATGGTCACGGAGGAGGAGACGCTGACGCGCCTGCAGGAGGCCGCCTCTGCCGGCGGCAGGAAGGTCAACAAGACCTGCCTTTCCAACGACGCCTTCCGGGAAGCCCTTTCCTTCTCCCTGGACCGGGCCGCCTTTGCCGCAGCGGACGAGGACGCCTGCCGGGCGCAGCTGGGCGTCGTCAACTCCCTTTACCTTTACGACGTGATCCACGATCCCGCTTCCCGCTACCGCACCAGCCCTTACGGGATAGCCGCCGTGTGCGGGGGCTACGGGCTTTCCGCCGCCGATGATCTCCGCGCCGTCTACGAGAGCTTCACCGGCTATGACCCGGAACGGGCCCGCCGCCGCTTCCATCTGGCCTATGCGCAGATGCTGGAGGCCGGTCTCTGGACGGACGATATGACCATCGAACTGGACTGCGCCGTTTCCGGCGGCGCGCTGACGGAGACGCGGCAAAAACAGAATGCGCTCCTGCAGGAAATGCTGGATATGGCCACGCAGGGTACCGGCTTTGAAGGCAAGCTCTTTCTGCATTTCTGCTCCAGGGAGGACCGGTACGCTGCCGTTGCCGCAGGAGAGATCGAGATGGGCTACGGCGCATGGGGCGGCGCGGCCTTCGACCCCTACGGGCTGATGCAGTGCTACTGCGACCCGGATTTCAACACGATCCAGGAGGGCTGCGGCTTCGACCCGGAGACAAAGCCGCTGACCCTGCTGCTGGACGGGGAGCCGGACACCCGGACCTATACCGAATGGTGCCGGGCCCTCCTGCCGGAAGGGCAGTTCGCTGCCGAACCGGAAAAGCGCGTCCTTGTGCTGTCCCTGCTGGAGGAAGCGCTGCTGAAGGAACGGCGCTTCATCCCGGTAGCCTCCGGCGCAAGGAAGCTGCTTCTCTCCGCCAAGCTGGAGCCGGGCAGCGAGACTTACAGCATTCTCTCCTTCTTCGGCGGCATTCGATCCCTGAAATACCGCTATGACGACGCCCAGTGGGCGTTTCGCGGCTGAACCGGCCGGCTTTGTTCTCTCCCCGGCGGCTGTCTGGCTGCCGGGGATAACGCATTCAGGAAAGGAACCCCATAAGGAACGATGATGAAAAAACACTTTGGCAAGCTGATCGTCGCCGTCGTACTGGCCTTGGCGGCAGTAATCACGCCGGTCACCATATCCGCTTCCCGCCGCGGCCGCGCCTCCGCTGCGGCGGCGCCTGCGCCGGCAGTTACGCATGCCCCGCGCCCGACGGAAACGCCGGAGCCTCTGACCTTCACCTTCAACAAGGCCGTCAGCGAATTCCCTTCCAACTGGAATCCTCACCGCTGTGCGGACACCGCGGATGCGGAGCTGCTGAGCTATCTCAGCGCCGGTCTCTATGCTTTTGCACTGAACCAGAACGGCGACGGCTTCCGCCTGGAGCCCTGCATGGCGGCGGACCTGCCGACGGACGTCACCGCGGAGCTGGCGGGCAGCTACGGACTGACGGAGGAGGACACCCGGCGCGCCTATGCCATTCCCCTGCGGCAGGACCTTTGCTGGCAGGACGGCAGTCCCATTACTGCGGAGGACTTTGTCGCCTCCGCCATGCGGCTGCTGTACCCCTGGGCGCAGAACCCTCAGGCAGGCATGCTCAGTGAAGGAGCGCTGGCCCTGGCGGGGGCCGCCCGCTATCGGGACCAGGTGCAGCCGATCTACCTGGAGAACGCCATGAACGCGCGCTACACCATGGCGGATATGAGGCTCAACGAGGACGGGGTTTACTGCACGCCGGAGGGGCAGACCGTCGCTCTGGCGCTGGATTACCCGCTGGAATACCTGCTCTACGGCGAAACGCTGCGCTTTTATGTGGAGACCTATGGAAGCAAATGCTTCGATCTTCGCTCCTGGGATTCCCTGCTGGCCCGGATGGACAGGGACGGACTGGTCCCCCTTACCAAAGAAAGCTATCTTCTCTTTGAAGGGCTGGTCACCGGCAATCCCGGGTGGGGGGACAGCGCCGAGACTCTGCCGGAATACTTCGTCTATCACGCCCCCGCTCCCCCCGTCGCCTGGGAGGAGGTGGGCATCTTCGCCAGGGGCGACTATGAGCTGGTGCTGGTGCTGGAGGAGCCTCTGGAGGGCTTTGACCTCCTCTATGCTCTGACCGACTGCTGGCTGGTGAACACCGCCCTCTACGACGCCTGTGCCGGGGAGGTAAAAGGACATTATGTCAACTCTTACGGGACCTCTCCCGAAACGACCTCGAGCTGCGGACCCTATGTCCTCACGGAGTTTGAGACAAAGGACATCTGCTATCTGACCCGGAATACCCGTTATTTCGGTCTGGGCAGCGAGGAGGAACGGCCGGTCTATCAGACCACCGACATCGTGATCCAGTATGTGCCCGACGAGGACGAGCAGCTGGAGCGCTTCCTGGCCGGCAGCCTGGACTATTGTCTGCCGGCAGAGGCGGTAAGGGAGATCTATGCGGATTCCCCCTGCTGCCGCACTATCCCCGGAGATACCAGCTACCTCATGGTCTTCAATCCGGACTTCGACGCCCTGACGCTGCGGCAGGAGGAGGCCGGAAGGAATGTGAACAAGACCATCCTCACCCTCCCCGATTTCCGACGGGCCATGAGCCTGGCCCTGGACCGCGCCGCTTTCTGCAGGGCGATCTCCCCCGCCAACCGCCCCTCCCTGGCCCTCTTTACGCCCCTGATCATCGCCGACCTCTCCGACGGCGTCCCCTATCGGACCACGGCGCAGGGCAAGGCCGTGGTATCCGACCTCTGGGGCGACAGCGCCGATACGATGGGCTATGACCCGGAGCGGGCAAGAGCGCTTTTCGACAGCGCCTGGCAGCAGGCCCTGGACGCCGGGTATGTAGACCGGGACAGCGTGGTGGAGATCTGCATCGGGCTTCCCTCGGAATCCGAGTTTTATCTCAGAGGCTATGCGCTGCTGACGGAACAGTTCACCGCGGCGGTGAAGAACACGAAGCTGGCCGGAAGACTGCGCTTCACGCGACTGGACGACCTGGGCAGCGACTGCTACAACGCCCTGAAGGAAAACCGTGTGGACATGCTTTTCGGCGTCGGCTGGGCCGGAAGCCCGCTGGATCCCCACGGGCTCATGGAAGCCTATATCAGCGACGCCTACCGCTATGATCCCGCCTGGGACGCTTCTGCGGTCCCGCTGACCGTGACCATCCGGGGAGAATGCTTCACCGCCTCCGTTACGGACTGGTATGCGATCATGTGCGGTGAGACCCGACCCGTTGCCGCACCCGACGGGACGGCTGTGGATTTCAGCTGCGGCGCGGAGGGAAACCCGGGGGAGCGCCTGGATATCCTGGCGGCCCTGGAGGAGGCGGTCCTGCGCAGCTATGACGTGATCCCCATGAGCGAGGGACAGACCTGCGAGCTCTGGGGCAAGCAGCTCCGGCTGCCCACGGCGGATTATATCTTCGGCCTGGGCTTCGGCGGCGTGAAATATCTCACCTATGCCTATTCCGACCGGGAATGGGCGGACGTCGTCGCCGGAGCCGGCGGAGCCATCGACTGCTATTGAGGCTGACCGCAGGCGGCAGGCAAAAGCCGGACACATCATCGTGTTCGGCTTTCGCTATTTTCTGTCAATGCTTTCGCATTTTCTCCCGTATGTTCACGAAAATTTCAAAATTCGCTTGATTATTCCGTCTAAATCTGCTTTAACTAAATAAAGAAAGGAGCGAGGGATTCAAAATGAATAACCAACGCGAAAGACTGGGCAGCCGCCTGGGCTTCATCCTGCTGAGCGCAGGCTGCGCCATCGGCTGCGGCAACGTCTGGAAATTCCCCTGGATGACCGGGCAGTACGGCGGGGGCGGCTTTGTGCTGGTCTACATCCTCTGCCTGGTGCTGCTGGGCCTGCCGGCCATGGTCATGGAATTCGCTATGGGCCGCGCCTCCCAGGCAAGCCCCGTGCGGATGTATCAGAAGCTGGAGAAGCCGGGGCAGAAATGGCATATCCACGGCTATCTCGCCCTGCTGGGCAACGTGGCCCTCATGGCCTTCTACAGCGTGGTCACCGGCTGGATGATCTACTACTTTGTGAAGTTCCTGCTGGGTGAGTCCGCCAACCTGGGCTTCGTGGGCATGATCACCAACGGCACCGTCAATGTGGTCTACCTTCTCATCGCCGTTGTGCTGGGCTTCCTGGTGCTGAGCTTCAACCTCCAGGGGGGCCTGGAACGGGTGACGAAATACCTGATGGTGGCCCTCTTTATCCTGATGCTGGTCCTGGCGGTCCACAGCGGCACGCTGAGCGGCGCGAAGGAAGGCCTCCGCTTCTATCTCATCCCGGATTTCAAGAAGATCGACGGCAGCGTCATCGTAGGGGCCATGAACCAGGCCTTCTTCACCCTGAGCCTGGGCATCGGCTCCATGGCCATCTTCGGCAGCTACATCGGCAAGGAGCGCTCCCTGCTGGGCGAGAGCGTCAACGTCATCGTGCTGGACACCCTGGTGGCCGTCATCGCCGGCTTCATCATGTTCCCCGCCTGCTTCACCTACGGCATCGAAGTGAACGCGGGCCCCTCCCTGCTGTTCGACACCATGGCCACCGTCTTCAACAACATGGCCGGGGGCCGCGGCTGGGGGACGCTGTTCTTCCTCTTTATGGTCTTCGCCGCTTTCTCCACAGAGCTGGCCGTGTTTGAAAACATCCTGGCCTGCGTCCGGGAAATGACCGGCTGGAGCCGCCCCAAGGGCTGCATCGTCTGCGGCGCGGGCATCTTCGTCCTGGCCCTCACCACCGCTCTGGGCTACAGCGCTTTCCATTTCCAGCCCTTCGCGGAGGGTTCCGCCTGGCTGGACTTCTGGGATTTCATCGTCAGCACCAACCTCCTGCCCATCGGCGCTTTCGTCTTCTCCGTCTTCTGCTGCTTCAAGTTCGGCTGGGGCTGGGATAACTTCATCGCCGAGGCCAACGCAGGCAAGGGTTTGAAGGTGCGGGGCTGGATGAAGCCCATCTTCAAATACTTCGTTCCCATCTGCGTCCTGGCCCTGTATATCTACGGCCTGGCGACCTTCAAGTGGAAATGATCCGATCCCAAATCTGATACTAATACCCAATAGAAATCTCGGATTCCCAGCGGCATAAATCGCGCCAAACTTCGTTGTCGGCCTTGACGGGCGGCAGCCCGCCTTCGTCCTCCGCCTCGTCTGACACGATTTCTGCTCGC
>JAEETX010000137.1 GCA_016286665.1 Oscillospiraceae bacterium | reverse complement strand
CACCCAGTCGAAGGAGCCATTCGGCAGGTCGCTGCCGCCGCCGTAGACCTCGCAGTGCCGCCAGGGCCCCAGGAGCAGCTTGCCGCCCCAGCTGCGGAAGGCCAGCACCTGGCCGGTGCAGCCGGGGTCGAACCAGGCCCCGCTGCTGTAGACCTCGGCGTGACCGTAGCGCACTGCGTCCATCCTCGACCAGACGGGGATCTCCTCGTTGGGGGCGTAGCCGATCTTGGGATTCACCGTGTCCCGGAACATGTTGGGGTCGTGCTGCTCCAAAAAGCCCAGGTTGAGGCGGTGCATCTTCGCCGCCTCCGCCGCCTGGGGATAGTCCGGGGCGGGGTCGTCGTCCACGGGGGTGCCCATGCGATCATCCCCGCCGGGCCCCCGGGGAAGGCGGGGCAGGGCGGAAGCCCCGTTGGGGAAGTTCTGATAGTACATGTCCACGTGGCAGTCGCCGGGGACGGCGGCGAAGAGCCGTTCCGGCTGCTCCGCCAGGGTGATGTGCTGGATGTGGCCCTTGTTGGAGCCGCCGAACATGCCCGCCCGGCCGCTGCACCAATCCTCGGCGGCGATGGCGTCGATCAGGGCCTTCATGTCCCTGGCGTCCTTCCGGGAGAAGAAGCCCTCGCTGACGCCATAGCTGGCCCCGTGGCCCCTCGGTTCCACCAGGCAGAGGGCGTAGCCCGCCGCCAGAAAGCGCTCCAGGGCTTCCTTCTGCCCCTCGAAGCTCCTGCGCCGGTCCTCATAGCCCACGTTGAACAGCACCGGGACCTTGTCCGCCGTCTCGGGCAGGTACAGGTCGACAGCCAGCTTTGTCCCGTCGCAGCCGGGGTAATACTTGGAAATGCGCCGGTATTCCATGTCGGGGACCTCCTTTGTTCGTTTTTTAACTCGATTATACCAGTTCTGTTCAGGGATTTCTACCCTTTGCCCCCGCCGCAGAGGCGACCGGTAAGAAGGACGAAGCCCAGGGGACAGCCTGACTAAACCATTGGGAGAGACGACTTGAAAACCGCGTTATTGAATATCCCCGGCCGCTTCCTTATAATGAAGCCGTGATCACAAAATACCAGCTCTGCACGGAGGATAACGATATGAAATTGGGACAAAAAATCAGGCAACTTCGCTATAAAGCCGGCCTTACGCAGGAACAGCTTGCCGAAAAGCTGGGCATCGGCCCTCAGTCGGTGTCCAAATGGGAAAACGCCGCCTCGATGCCGGACATAAGTCTGCTTCCGCTGCTCGCAGAGACCTTCGGCGTCAGCATCGACGACCTTTTCGACTTAAGCAGCGAACAGCGGCTGAACCGCATCGAAAACAGCCTGGACATCAGCGAAGAACTGCCGCAGGATCTGTTCCGGGAATATGAGGACTTCCTGAAGTCTCAGCTTGATGACGCGCAGAACAGACAGCGGGCGACCGGCCTCATTGCCCATCTGTACTGGCACCGAATGAACGCCTTTGCAGGGAAGGCGGCCCGCTATGCGAAGGATGCGATTTTGGCAGTACCGGGGGAAAAGGGCTGCCAGTGGATCCTGGCCCGGGCGGAAGGCCACGCTTCCTGGGACTGGAACATCGGCAACCACACCAAAGCCGTGGAATTTTGGCGCGGCGTCGTAGAGGAAAACCCGGACGTTCGTCTGCCGTACCTGTACCTTCTGGACAATCTGCTTGCCGACCACCGCGCGGACGAGGCGGAGGCCTGTCTGGAGCGAGCCGCCCGGCTTCCGGACGCCAGACCCGTCATGGTCCGGGTCTACCGGGCGCATATCGCCCTCGCCCGCTTCGATGAAAAGACGGCGGACGGCATCATGGAAGAACTGATCGCAGCGCACCCGGACGATTCCACCTGCCTGTTTGAAGCCGCGCAGTATTACGCGAAGAAATGCAATTATCAGAAGGCGATCGCGCTGTACGAACAGTCCTTTGAAAAAGAGACTCGGCGGCCGCGCTTTACCGATGAACTGATGGGCGTCGCCGATATTTATGAGATCATGGGGGAATACGGAAAAGCCGCCGAGACCCACGACCGCATCATCGACCTTCTGGAAAACGAATGGGGCTTCACGGAAGAAACCGGACTGAGGCGTGCGCGCAAGGAAAAGGCGCGGCTGCTCGCAAGGGCGCAGGAGGCCTAGGCGGCGCATGATCCACGGAGCGCATCCCGCCCGCATGATTTCCGTCTGATCCCTCAGAGGCGATACGCCAGGTTTTCCCCCCATGCAAAAACGCCCCGGACTCTCGTCCGGGGCGCTTCTTGTTTGGCTTCGATTTGACTATTTACGCCATCTGCTTGGCGGCGTTGATCTTGACGCCGGGGCCCATGGTGCTGGCGGTGACGCAGGAGCGGATATACTGGCCCTTGGCAGCCGCAGGCTTGGCCTTAATGAC
>JAEETX010000014.1 GCA_016286665.1 Oscillospiraceae bacterium | reverse complement strand
TCATGTTCCGTCATATTGCCCGAAAATCTTGGCCAATACAGGAAGTATTCCCCGCGATTTTCAGACAATCTGACGAAAATTCTGACTGCGCAATCTGCGCACCAGAATTGTGCGGTGTTGCCTTAAGGACGCAGCGTTGCCGCCATGACGGCCTTGATGGTGTGCATCCGGTTTTCCGCCTCGTCGAAGACGATGGACTGCGGGCCGTTGAAGACCTCGTCCGTCACCTCCATGCAGGGGATGCCGTATTTTTCAAAAATCTCGTTGCCGATCTCCGTGTCCAGATCGTGGAAGGAGGGGAGACAGTGGAGGAAGCGGCACTGGCTGCCCGCCTCGTCCATGAGCGCTTTGGTGACCCGATAGGGGCTCAGATCCCGGATGCGCTCCTCCCAGACCTCCTCCGGCTCGCCCATGGAGACCCACACGTCGGTGTAGAGTACGTCCGCCCCCTTCACGGCGGAGACGGGGTCCGTCTCAAAGCGGAGGGAAGCCCCCGTATAGTCTGCGATAAGGCGGCAGGTGTTCACCAGCGCCGGGTCGGGGAAATAGGCGGCGGGGGCGCAGGCGGTGAATTCCAGGCCCATCTTGGCGCAGCCCACCATGAGCGAGTTGCCCATGTTGTAGCGGGCGTCCCCCAGATAGACCAGCTTCCGCCCCTTGAGGGAGCCGAAATGCTCCCGGATGGTGAGAAAATCCGCCAGAATCTGGGTGGGATGGAATTCGTTGGTCAGCCCGTTCCACACCGGCACCCCGGCAAATTCCGCCAGGGTCTCCACGATCTCCTGACCATAGCCCCGATATTCGATGCCGTCGAACATCCGCCCCAGGACCCGCGCCGTGTCGGCAATGGATTCCTTCTTGCCCATCTGGCTGCTCTTGGGGTCCAGATAGACGGCGTGCATCCCCAGGTCCGCAGCCGCGACTTCAAAGGCGCAGCGGGTGCGGGTGGAGGTTTTTTCAAAGATGAGGGCGATGTTTTTGCCCTCATAGAGGCGGTGAGGCACGCCGGCTTTTTTCTTTGCTTTCAGGTCCGCGGCCAGGTCCAGCAGCCCGGCGATCTCGGCCGGGGAGAAGTCCAGCAGCTTGAGAAAGCTCCTTCCGTGCATATGTTCCATTTTCAATCCTCCCCGCAGACGTCCTTCAGGACGGCGACAGCTTCTTCCAGCAGCTCCATGGGAATATTCAGGGCGGGCAGCAGCCGCACCTTATCCTTGGCCGTGAGGCACAGGACGCCCTTTTCATTGCACTTCGCCACCACCTCGGCGGCGCTCTTGATGGTCTTCACGCCCACCATGAGCCCGAGACCGCTCACATATTCCACACCCGGCGCGCCGACGAGGGCGGAGCGGATGAAGTCCCCCTTTGCCCGGACCTCCGCCAAAAAGGCGTCGTCCAGCCGCTGCATCACGCTGAGAGCCCCGGCGCAGCAGACGGGGTTGCCCCCGAAGGTGGAGCCGTGGTCGCCGGGATGGAACACATCCTGCACCTTTTCCCCCAGCAGGCAGGCCCCCAGGGGCAGGCCGCCCCCCAGGCCCTTGGCGGTGGAGACGATATCCGGCGCGATGCCGAAATTCATATAGGAATAGAGCTGACCGGTGCGGCCGTTGCCGGTCTGCACCTCGTCCACGATCAGGAGGATATCCTGCTCCCGGCAGAATTCCGCGGTTTTCCGGAGGAAATCTCCGTCGATGACCCGGACGCCGCCCTCGCCCTGGATGCACTCCACCATGACGGCGGCGGCCTTGACCTCCAGCGCCAGCTTCCGAAGGCCCTCGGGATCGTCCGCGTCAGCGTAGGCAAAGCCGGGGGTCAGCGGCTGGAACAGCTCGTGGTAGTGCTCCTGCCCCGTGGCGGCCAGAGTGGTGAGGGTCCGGCCGTGGAAGCTGTTTTTGAGGGTGACGATGGTATGGTATTCCGGCCCCTTCTTCTCGGAAGCGTATTTCCGTGCGGCTTTGATGGCGCATTCGTTGGCCTCTGCGCCGGAATTGCCGAAGAAGACCTTCTTCATGCCCGTGCGTTCGCACAGCAGCTTCGCCAGCATGGCGCAGGGCTCGGTGTAATAGAGGTTGGAGGTGTGCTGCACCTTTCCCAGCTGGGCGACGACCGCCTCCTTCCAGGCGTCGTCTCCGGTGCCGAAGGCGGTGACCCCGATGCCGGAGCCCATGTCGATGTAGCGCTTCCCCTCCGGGGAGTAGAGCAGAGAGCCCTTCCCGGAAACGATCTCCACCGGGAAGCGGGCGTAGGTGTTGGCGATATAGGTCTTGTCGATGTTCATGAGCTCAGACATGTTCTTCCACTCCTTTCACCATGGTGCCGGCGCCTTCGTCGGTCAGCAGTTCCATGAGGATGGCGTGGGGGATGCGCCCATCCATGATGATGACCTTCTCCACGCCCATGTTGATGGCCTCGATGCAGCAGTCCACCTTGGGGATCATGCCCCCGGCGATGACGCCGTCCCGGAACAGACCCAGCGCTTCCTCCACGTTCAGCTCCCGAATGAGGGTCGCGGGGTCGTCCTTATCCCGCAGGATGCCCGCCACGTCCGTCATCATGATGAGGCTCTGGGCATTCAGGGCCCCGGCGATGTGGGCCGCGGCGGTGTCGCCGTTGATGTTGTAGGTGTTGCCGTCCCGGTCGCAGCCGATGGTGGACACCACGGGGATGTAACCGTGGTCCAGCAGGTCCGTGACGGGTTCGATGTTGATCTTCGTGATGGCCCCCACAAAGCCCAGGCGCTCGTCCCGCATCTTCGCCTCGATGAGCCGCCCGTCCATGCCGCTGAGGCCCATGGCCTTGCCTCCCTGCTTCTCCAGCAGGTTCACCAGCGTCTTGTTCACCTTGCCCGCCAGCACCATCTGCACGATGTCCATGGTCTCCCGGTCCGTGACCCGGAGCCCGTCCACGAACACCGCTTCCTTGCCCACGCGGGCCATCATGTCATTGATCTCCGGGCCGCCCCCGTGGACCAGCACCACCCGGACGCCCACCAGCCGCAGCAGGCAGATATCCTCCATGACCTGCTGCTTCAGGACCTCGCTGGTCATGGCGTTGCCGCCGTATTTGACGACGACGGTCTTTCCCACGTATTTCTGGATGTAGGGCAGAGCCTGCACCAGCACCTCCGCCCGCTCGTGATTGCTGAGCGCCGTATTCATATCCCGCACCTCACGTCCGATAATCGCCGTTGATCTTCACATAGTCGTAGGTCAGGTCGCAGCCCCAGGCGGCGGCGGTTTCCGCCCCGTCGTTGAGGGCGACCAGAATGTCGATCTCCTTTTCCAGCAGGATCTCCTTGGCCTTTTCCTCGGAGAAGGGGATGCCCGCGCCGTTTTTGCACACGGCGATCTCCCCCCTGGGAGAGCGGAAGGAGACGTCGATCTTCGTCACGTCCACCGCCGC
Source organism: Oscillospiraceae bacterium (assembly GCA_016286665.1). Taxonomy (GTDB): domain Bacteria; phylum Bacillota; class Clostridia; order Oscillospirales; family Oscillospiraceae; genus UBA1774. The sequence goes on along the minus strand of JAEETX010000014.1, from coordinate 41,532 downwards.
GCCGGAATAACCGATGGCGCAGAGGATGCGCCCCCAGTTGGCGTCCGCGCCGAACATGGCCGCCTTCACCAGGCTGGAGCAGATGACGCTCTTGGCCGTCGTCCGGGCGATCTCCCGGCTGGGCGCGCCGGTCACGGCGCATTCCAGCAGTTTCGTGGCGCCTTCCCCGTCCCCGGCGATCATGCGGCAGAGCTGCATGGTCACGGTGTTCAGGGCCTTCATGAACCGGGCGAAATCCGGTCCCTCGGCGGTGATCTCCTCGTTGCCCGCAAGGCCGCTGGCCATCACGGTCACCATGTCGTTGGTGGAGGTGTCCCCGTCCACGCTGACCATGTTGAAGGTCTCCGTCACGTCGCTGCTCAGGGCCTTCTGCAGCATTTCCGGGCTGATGGCGGCGTCGGTGGTGATGAAGACCAGCATGGTGGCCATGTTGGGGTGGATCATGCCGCTGCCCTTGGCCATGCCCCCCAGGCGGCAGGTCTTGCCCCCCAGGGTGAATTCCACCGCCGCCTGCTTGTCCACGGTGTCCGTGGTCATGATGGCGGCCGCGGCGTCGTCATTCCCCTCCGCCGAGAGAGAAGCCGCCAGCGCGGGCAGTGCCGCGGCGATGGGCGTCAGGTCCAGGCTCTGGCCGATGACGCCGGTGGAGGCCACGATCACATCCTCCGGAGCGACGCCCAGGGCTCCGGCAGCCGCGGCACACATCTTTTCCGCGATCTCGACGCCGTCGGCGTTGCAGGTGTTGGCGTTGCCGCTGTTGCAGATGACGGCCTTCGCTCTGCCGTTAGCCAGGTGCGCCTTTGTCACGGTGAGGGGGGCACCCTTTACCAGGTTCGTGGTATAGACCGCCGCGGCGGAAGCGCTCACCTCGCAGCGGATCAGGGCCAGGTCCTTCTTCGTGTGGTTTTTCCGGATGCCGCAGTGGATGCCCCCCGCGGTGAAGCCCTTCGCGGCGCAGACGCCGCCGGATATCAGTTTCATTCTAATTCATCCTTTCGGAAAGACTGAGACCTGTGGTTTCCTCCAGACCCAGCCGGATATTCATGTTCTGAATGGCGGCGCCGGAAGCGCCCTTGCCCAGATTGTCGAAGCGGGCGGTGAGAAGGATGCGCTCCTCGCTGCCGGTCACGCTGATCTCCATATCGTCGAAGCCCGCGTAGGCATTGGCGGAGAGGAAGCCTCCTTCGTCCGGCGTTTCGTTGAAGTGCACGAGCTTTCCCGTGTAGGCCGCCCGATAGGCTTCCTTCACGTCCTCCGCGCTGCCCCGGAGCATATCCGCGAAGACGGGCACCGTGACTTCCATGCCGCTGTAATAGTCCGCCACGATGGGGCAGAAGACGGGGGCCCTTGTCAGGGAGCAGAGAACGGTCATTTCCTTTAAGTGCTTGTGCTGCTGCCCCAGGGCGTACTGCCGGGGCGCATCCAGCAGGCTGTCCCGCTCCGGCGATTCATATTGGGCGATCATGCTTTTGCCGCCGCCGCTGTAGCCCGTGAGGGAAAAACAGCTGAGGGGAGCGTCCTTTGCCAGCAGACCGGCCTCGGTCAGGGGCCGGATGAGGGCGATGAAGCCGCTGGCGTGACAGCCGGGGTTGGCGATGTACCGGGCTTCGGCGATCTTCTCCGCGCCGACGAGCTCCGGGAAGCCGTAGACCCAGCCGGGGGAAGTGCGGTGGGCGGTGGAGGTGTCGATGACGCAGACGTCGGGGTTTTCCGCCAGGGCGACGGCCTCGATCGCCGCCGCGTCCGGCAGGCAGAGGAAAACGACGTCCGCGCCGTTCATGGCTTCTTTCCTTGCCGCCGGGTCCTTTCGCAGTTCCTCCGGCAGGGTGAGGAGGGTGAGCTCCTTCCGCCCCTCCAGCCGCTGGCGGATGCGCAGGCCGGTGGTCCCGGCGCTGCCGTCGATGAATACCTTCGTCATGCGTTCAGCACCTCCTTCACATAGGCGATCTGGCTTTCCACGGAGGCGCGGCAGGTGCCCCCCTCCGAGGTCCGCTTTTCCACGCAGCTAACGAGGTCGATGGCTGCGTAGACGTCTTCGCCGATGAGCTCGGAATGCGCCCGATAGGCTTCCATAGGCAGCTCCTCCAGCACGCAGCCACGGCGGATGCACTCTGCCACCAGCTCTCCGGAAATCTTGTAGGCGGTGCGGAAGGGAAGCCCCTTGCCCACCAGGTAGTCCGCCAGGTCGGTGGCGTTGATGAAGCCGGTCTGGGCGGCCCGGCGGGTATTCTCCCCCAGCACGGTCATGCCGTCCAGCATGGGGATGCAGATACCCAGGCAGGCCTTCACCGTGTCGCAGGCGTCGAAGACAGCCTCCTTGTCCTCCTGCATATCCTTGTTGTAGGCCAGGGGCAGGCCCTTCATGGCGGTCAGCAGGGCCATCAGGTCACCGTAGACCCGGCCCGTCTTGCCCCGCACCAGCTCCGCCATGTCCGGGTTCTTCTTCTGGGGCATGATGGAAGAACCGGTGGTGAAATCGTCGGAAAGGGCGATGAAGCGGAATTCCCAGCTGCTCCAGAGGATCAGCTCCTCGGAAAGGCGGCTCAGGTGCATCATCAGGATGCTGAAGGCGCTCATGAGCTCCAGGCAGAAATCCCGATCCGCCACGGCGTCCAGGCTGTTGCGGACGACGCCGTCGAAGCCCAGCTCCCGCGCCTCCATGCGCCGGTCCGTGTCATAGCTGGTTCCCGCCAGGGCGCAGGCCCCGATGGGGGAGAGGTTCATGCGCTTCCGGCAGTCCGCCAGCCGGTCCATGTCCCGCAGGAGCATCATGGCATAGGCCATCATGTGGTGACTGAAAAGGATGGGCTGGGCCCGCTGCAGGTGGGTGTAGCCGGGCATGATGACGTCGATGTTCGCCTCCGCCTGCTTCGTCAGCACGGCGGCCAGGGCCTTCAGGCTTGCGCTGATTTCGTCGATCTCTCCCCGGAGGTACATCCGGAGGTCCAGGGCCACCTGGTCGTTGCGGCTGCGGGCGGTGTGGAGCTTCTTGCCCACGTCCCCCAGCCGCTCCGTCAGCACCTGCTCCACGAACATGTGGATGTCCTCCGCGGCGGGGTCGACGGTCAGCCTGCCGGCCTCCAGGTCATCCAGTATGCCCTGCAGCCCGGCGATCAGGGCGTCCGCCTCCGCCGGGGTGATGATGCCCCTGGCTCCCAGCATGGCGGCGTGGGCCATGCTGCCCGTGATGTCCTGCCGGAACATCCGGCTGTCAAAGCGGATGGAGGAATTGAAATCGTCCGCCGCCGCATTCACTTCGCCGGAGGTCCTTCCGGCCCAAAGCTTTGCCATCTTTACTCCTCCCGGGAGTTATAAATAATTAAAATAGAATCAGGGGCTTCGCCGGAGGGTCCTGGTGCGCGGATTGCGCAGTCAGACCCTCCGGCGATGCCCTCAAAGCTTGCCCTGTTCCCGCAGCGCCTGCACCTTGGTGGGCAGGCCCCAGAGGTTGATAAAGCCGGCCGCCTGGGCCTGGTCGTAGTCGCTCTCGCCGAAGGTCACCAGGTTCTCGGAATAGAGAGAGTAGGGGGAAGTGGTGCCGGCGGGGATGATGTTGCCCTTGTAAAGCTTCAGCTTCACGCTGCCGGTGACATATTTGTCGGCTTCGTCGGCGAAAGCCTGCAGGGCCTCCCGCAGAGGGCTGAACCACTTGCCGTTGTAGATGAGGTCGGCGAAATCCACCGCCAGCTTCTGCTTTTCGTGCAGGGTATCCTTGTCCACGGTGAGCATTTCCAGCTGCCGGTGGGCGGCATAGAGGATGGTACCGCCCGGCGTCTCGTAGACGCCCCGGTCCTTCATGCCCACCAGCCGGTTTTCCACGATGTCCAGCAGGCCGATGCCGTTAGCCCCGCCCGCCTCATTAAGCTTTTCGATGATCTTGCTGGCTTTCATCTTTTCCCCGTTGAAGGCCACGGGGACGCCGGCTTCAAAATCGATGGTCACATACGTCGGCGTGTCGGGAGCCTGGAAGGGGGACACGCTCATTTCCAGGAAACCGGGCTTGTCGTAATCCGGCTCGTTGGCGGGGTCCTCCAGGTCCAGGCCCTCGTGGCTCAGGTGCCACAGGTTCTTGTCCTTGGAGTAGTTGGTCTCCCTGGAGATCTTCAGGGGCACGTTGTGGGCCTCGGCGTAGTCGATCTCCTCCTCCCGGGACTTGATGTCCCACTCCCGCCAGGGGGCGATGATCTTCATATCGGGGGCGAAGCGCTTGATCGCCAGCTCGAAGCGCACCTGGTCGTTGCCCTTGCCGGTGGCCCCGTGGCACACCGCGTCGGCGCCTTCCTCCAGGGCGATCTGGGCCAGCTTCCGGCCGATGATGGGGCGGGCAAAGGCGGTGCCCAGCAGATATCCCTCGTAGCTGGCGCCCATCTTCAGGGCGGGGATGATCACCTCGTCCACCATCTCATCCACGAGGTCGGCGATGATGAGCTTGCTGGCCCCGGTCTTCAGGGCCTTTTCCTCCAGCCCCTCCAGCTCGTCGGCCTGGCCCACATTGCCGGAAACGGCGATGATCTCCGGATCATTGTAGTTTTCCTTGAGCCAGGGGATGATGATGGACGTATCCAAGCCGCCGGAATAGGCGAGAACGATCTTCTTGATTCCTTCCTTATTCATGACTGTACCTCCTAAGGTAACGGCGGATGGCCCGCCCGATTTTCAGGATATGCGCTATTGTAAGCCGGATTTCCCCCAATGTCAAGGGATAATTGAATAAAAATTCGGATTATTATGAATAAAAATTGTCAGATGCGCGCAACGCCGCTGGTCCTGGCCGCTGCCGCCACGGCTTCGGCCACCGCGGGGCAGACCCGGGGGTCGAAGGCGGCGGGGATGATGTTCTCCGCATTGAGCTCCTCCGGGGAGATGAGCTCCGCCAGAGCCCTGGCCGCCGCCAGCTTCATCTCCTCGTTGATGTCGCTGGCCCGCGCGTCCAGCGCGCCCCGGAAAATGCCGGGGAAGGCAAGGACGTTGTTGATCTGGTTGGGGAAATCGCTGCGGCCGGAGGCCGCCACGGCGGCCCCGGCGGCCCTGGCGTCGGCGGGGAAGATCTCCGGAGTGGGATTGGCGCAGGCGAAAACCACCGCGCCGGGGGCCATGCTGCGTACCATTTCCGGCGTCACCAGGCCGGGGGCGGACACGCCGATGAAAACGTCCGCGCCCCTGAGGGCGTCCGCCAGACTGCCCCTGCAGCCGTCGGGGTTGGTGATGGCGGCGAGCTCCTCCTTGGCTGCGTTCATGCCCTCGGCCCGCCCGGTATAGATCGCGCCCCGGCGGTCGCAGAGGACGACGTCCTTCGCTCCGGCGGAGAGGAGCAGCCGGGCGATGGCCATGGCGGCGGCGCCGGCGCCGCTGATGACGATGCGTACCCTGCCGAGCTCCTTGTTCACCACCTTCAGGGCGTTGGTGAGTCCTGCCAGGGTGATGACGGCGGTGCCGTGCTGATCATCGTGGAAGATGGGGATGTCGCAGCATTCCTTCAGCCGCCGCTCGATCTCGAAGCAGCGGGGGGCGGAGATATCCTCCAGGTTCACGCCGCCGAAGGAACCGGCCAGAAGGGACACGGTCCGCACGATCTCGTCCACATCCTTGGAGCGGATGCACAGGGGGATGGCGTCCACGCCGCCGAAGGCTTTGAAGAGCACGCATTTGCCCTCCATGACGGGCATCCCGGCTTCGGGCCCGATATCCCCCAGGCCCAGCACGGCGGTGCCGTCGGTTACCACGGCCACGGTATTCCAGCGGCGGGTCAGCTCATAGCTTTTGGAGACGTCCTTCTGAATTTCCAGACAGGGCTGGGCCACGCCGGGGGTGTAGGCCAGGCTCAGGCTCTGCCGGTCGCTGACCGGGGCCCTGGCCGTCACTTCGATCTTGCCTTTCAACTCGTAATGCAGCTTGAGGGATTCTTTCATGTAATCCATCGTCGTTCACCGATCCTTATATCATTTGTTCCGGGTGGAACAGTGCGTCAAATTCTTCCCCCGTCAGGTAACCCAGGGCCAGGCAGGCTTCCCGCAGGGTCAGTCCCTCCCGGTGGGCTTTCTGGGCGGTTTTGGCCGCGTTCTCATAGCCGATGCGGGGGCTGAGTGCCGTCACCAGCATGAGGGAGGCGTTCAGATTCTCCTTCATCTTCTCCCGATTGGCGCGGATGCCGGAGACGCAGCGCCTGTCGAAGGAGGCCATGACCTCCCCCAGGAGCCGGGCGGACTGGAGCCAGTTATATATGAGCACCGGCAGGAACACATTCAGCTGGAAGTTTCCCTGGGAGGCGGCAAAGCCCACGGCGGCGTCGTTCCCCATGACCTGCACCGCCACCATGGTCACCGCCTCGCACTGGGTGGGGTTCACCTTGCCGGGCATGATGGAGGAGCCGGGCTCGTTCTCCGGGATGAAGATTTCTCCCAGGCCCAGGCGGGGGCCGGAGGCCAGCCAGCGGATGTCGTTGGCCATCTTCATCAGGTCGGCCGCCAGTGCTTTCAGCGCTCCGTGGGAGAAGACCAGCTCGTCCCGGCTGCTGAGGGCGTGGAACTTGTTGTCCGCTGAGCGGAAGGGGAGACCCGTCAATTCCGCCAGCCGGGCGGCGGCTTCCGCTCCGAAGCCCCTGGGGGCGTTCAGCCCCGTGCCCACGGCGGTGCCCCCCAGGGCCAGGTCCATGAGAGGCGTCATGCTCCGGCGGATCAGTTCCCCGTCGGTCTCCAGGCTGGCGCGCCAGCCGGAAATCTCCTGGGCGAAGCTGAGGGGGGTGGCGTCCATCAGGTGGGTGCGCCCGCATTTGATCGCGTCCGCGTTTTCCGCTTCCAGCCGCCACAGCGCGGCGATCAGCCCTTCCAGGGCGGGCAGCAGCGTTTCCGTCAGCAGGAGGACGGCGGCGATATGCATGGCGGTGGGGAAGGTGTCGTTGGAGGACTGGGAGAGGTTGACGTCGTCGTTGGGGTGCAGCAGCGCTTTCCCCGCTGCCCGGTTGCCCCGGTGGGCGATGACCTCGTTCACGTTCATGTTCGTCTGGGTGCCGCTGCCGGTCTGCCAGACCACCAGGGGGAATTCCTCCGGGATGGCCCCGGCGATGATCTCGTCGCAGACGGCGGAAATCGCCCGGAGCTTTTCCTCCGTCATCTTTTCGGGCAGAAGGGCGCGGTTTGCCCGGGCGGCGGCTTTTTTCAGAAGACCGAAGGCCCGGATGATCTCCGGCGGCATCGTCTCCCTTCCCACGCCGATGGGAAAATTCTGGATGCTCCGCTGGGTCTGGGCCCCCCAGCTCCGCTCCGCCGGGACCTTGACCTCCCCCAGAGCGTCGTGTTCGATGCGGTATTCCAAGCGGCTTCCTCCCTCCTGTAATTTAACATGGTATTATACCCCCTGACCGGCGGTTCTGCAATCGGAATTTCCGCTTTGGGAAAAAGCCGAGTTGCAATATCATGAAAATATGCTATAATCAATTAATTCACGAAAGCGATTCGGTCCGATAAGGCTTCGGACGGGAAGGAGAAGGGATGAAGCTGAGGCTGACCCATGTCCAGATCATCGTCGCGGGATATCTCGGCATCGTGCTGCTGGGCATCCTGCTCCTCAGTCTGCCCGTCGCCTCGGCGGACGGGCATTCGGCCCCCTTCCTGACGGCGCTGTTCACCGCCGTCTCCTCCTCCTGCGTCACCGGTCTCGTGCTGCGGGACACGGCCACGGGCTGGTCCGGCTTCGGCCACGGGGTCATCCTGCTGCTCATTCAGGTGGGCGGCCTGGGCTTCATGACCGTGGCTACCTTCCTCTACCATGTGTTCCAGAAGCGCATGGGTCTTCGGGGCAGGGAAGTAATGGTGGAAAGCATCAACACCACCCAGGTGGGGGGCATCATGCGTCTGGCCTGGGAAATCGTCATTCTCACCGCCGCCTTTGAAGGGGCCGGCGCGCTGCTGCTGCTGATCCGCTTCGCTCCCCGCTTCGGCTTCGGACGTGGGCTGTGGTACGCGGTCTTCCACTCCGTCAGCGCCTTCTGCAATGCAGGCTTCGACCTCATGGGGGTCCTCAGCCCCGGCTGCTCCCTGACGCCCTTCTATGACGACGCCATCGTGAATCTCACCCTGATAGCGCTGATCCAGGTGGGCGGTCTGGGCTTCCTGGTGTGGGACGATCTGATCCGCTGCCGCTGGAAGGTGAAGCGCTGGCGCCTGCATACCAAGCTGGTCATGATCGTATCCGCCATCCTCACCTTTGGGGGAGCCGCGCTGTTCTTCCTCTTTGAGCGCAGCGCCACCGGCGAAGGCCTGACCTTCGGCGGGAGGTTCTGGACGGCCCTGTTTGCCTCCGTCACGGCCCGCACCGCCGGATTCAACACCGTGGACGTCGGGGCGATGTCCGGCGCGGGCAAGCTGCTGACCATCTTCCTCATGGTGGTGGGGGGCAGCCCCGGCTCCACCGCCGGCGGCGTGAAGACCACCACCCTGGCGGTGATCGCCCTGTTCACCTTTGCCAGCTTCCGCGGGCGGGAGAAGCCCACGGTATTCGGCCGCAGTATTTCCGCCGATACCTTCCGCAAGAGCTGCAGCGTGTTGTTTTTCAACATCGGCATCGCCCTGGCGGCGGCCATCCTCCTCTGCGCCATCCAGCCCCTGGACCCGGTGGACGCCGTGTTTGAAACGGTGTCCGCCATCGGCACCGTGGGCATGACCGCCGGCATCACCCAATCCCTCTGCGCGCCCTCCGCCGTCATCGTCGCTCTGCTCATGTTCCTGGGAAGGGTGGGCAGCGTTTCCTTCGCCGTGGCGCTTCTGGAGAAGCGCAGCGCGCCTCCGGTGGAGTACCCCGCGGAGGAGATCACCGTCGGCTGAACCGGACGGCGCAGCCGGAAGAAAGGAGTTACATAGCATGAAGAGCTTTCTTGTCATCGGCGCGGGCACCTTCGGCCACCACCTCTGCCGGGAGCTGAGCAAACAGAAGTGCGAGGTCATGGTCGTGGACCGCAACCCCAAGCCCCTGGAGGACCTGGTGAACGTGGTCACCAGCGCCAAGATCGCCGACTGCGCCAATATCGAGACCCTGCGTTCCTTCGATATCCCCAGCTTTGACGCCTGCTTCGTCAGCGTGGGCCGCAATTTCCAGTACAGTCTGGAGATCACCAGCCTTCTGAAGGAACTGGGGGCCAAAAAAGTATTCAGCAAGGCCGACGAGGAGATACAGGCGAAATTCCTCCTGCGCATCGGAGCAGACGAGGTGATCTATCCGGAGAAGGACGCGGCCAAGCGCCTGAGCATCGCCGAAAGCTCCGACAGCATCTTCGACTGCATGCCCCTCACCGCCGACTACGGCATCTATGAGATCACCGTGCCAAAAAAGTGGGTGGGGAAGACCATCGTCAAGCTGGATATCCGCCGCAGCTGCAATCTCAGCATCCTTGCCATCAAAAACGGCGACAACATGCGGCCCCTGCCGCCGGTGGACCACGTATTCAACGAAACGGAGCACCTCATGGTGCTGGGGCGGGAAGAGGACATCCGCCGGGTTATCGACCGCTGACCAACCTGCACAAGGGAACCCGGACGCAGAACAATCGATTTGTTACCTGCGACAAAAAAGCAAATCTTCTCGCATTTTCCCCGCGGTTATGCTACAATAAAACAGAGGAATTATCAGACCCCGGCCAGGGGGAACATACACATCTTAGGAAAGAGAGGAAATCCACATGGTGCCTAAACTGGATCCCAAGGAGCTGGAATACAAAGAGTCCATCGGCTTCATGGGCATGAAAACGAAGACCCTCAACTATCCCCTCAACAAGCACGACCACGGCGTGGCTACCTTCAGCCGGGAGCCCTGGTGGCAGATGTATCAGGCGACGGACGCCCAGATCTTTACCCCCAGCGTGATCCCCGACAACGTGGCCCGCGGCTTCGTGTTCGAGGCCAAGCCCTTCAACGCCAATGAGCAGGGCGGCGGCCCCGACATGTTCGGCGTGGAGTGGGAATACATCAAGACCGTCGGCGGCAGCATGGTGCGTCCCGGCAACCCCTACATGGAGGATATCTCCGAGTGGCGGGAGAAGATCGTCTGGCCCGACCTGGATTCCTGGGATTGGGAAGGCTCCGCCAAGATCAACAATGGGACCTTCCTCAAGAAGGAGAACTTCAATCAGATGTGGTTCCAGACCGGCTTCTATGAGCGGCTGATCGCCTTCATGGAATTCGAGGGCGCCATCATGGCCCTTTTCGACGAGGATTCCCAGCCGGAGGTCCATGCGTTCTTCGATAAGCTGACGGACTTCTACATCGATCTTTTCAAGCATGTCATCAAGTACTTCCCCGATGTGAACGCCGTCTTCTTCCATGACGACTGGGGCAGCCAGAAGGAGACCTTCTTCTCTCCCGCCATCGCCGAAGAGATGATCGTGCCCTACATGCGCCGGCTGACCGATTTCCTCCATGCCAACGGCATCTTCTGCGAGCTCCATTCCTGCGGCAACAACTATAAGCAGGTCCCCAACTACATCAAGGCCGGCTGGGATGCCTGGGCGCCCCAGCTGATGAACGACAGCTACAAGATCTATGACGATTTCGGCGACAAGATCCTCATCGCCACCTTCCCCCAGAACATTCCCGAGGAGATCATGAAGCTGCCCACCACCGACGAACAGGGCGCGGCCTTCGCCAAGCTGCCTGAGGAAGAACAGCGGCGCATCGCCCGGGAGTATGCTGACCGGGTCTGCGTGCATGGGAAGCCCAGCTTCTATAATTTCTACGCCGCCCACTGGCTGACCCCCGCTTTCCGGGAGGAGCTCTACAAGGAATCCCGCATCAACTACAGCAAATAAAGTGTCGATTTGCATCGCCCGCCGGGGGCCACGGTTTTCCGTGGTCCCCGGTTTTTTGCTTCTGTGGGGAAAAACCTATTTGCAGCAGGCCTCGTTCGTAGTATAGTATAAACAAAAAAACATATCCGGGGAGGAATGACCATGAGCCAGATGCGCTACCCCCATCTTTTTGAGCCCATCACCCTGGGAAAGCAGCTGTTTCTCAACCGCCTGTTCGCCGCCCCCACGGGTTACCGCAACATGACCTATGACAGCATCTACCCGGAGGAGGCGCTGCAGTATTACCGCCGCAAGGCCATGGGAGGCTGCGCCTCCGTCGCCACCGGGGAACTGATCGTGGACACCGCCTACGGGCGGGGAAGTCCCAATCAGATCTGCATCGACAATCCCTCCTGCAGGATCCCCCTGGGAAAGCTGGCCTTCGCCATCTCCCGCTACGGGGCCGTACCCACGGCGGAGCTGACCCACGCGGGGATGTACAGTAACCGCACCCTCGCCATGTTCGGCGGCAAATCCCAGGGGGAGGCCTATGGCCCCGTGGAGATGGAGCTCAGCGGGCGGCTGATCCGGGAGATGCCGGAGAGCATGATCGAGGAGACCGTCGCCAAATTCGCGGAGGCCGCGGCCACGGCCAAAAGCTGCGGCTTCGGCATGATCATGATCCATATGGGCCACGGCTGGGGGCTGCATCAGTTTTTATCCCCCACGCTGAACACCCGGAAGGACAAGTGGGGCGGCAGCCTGGAGAACCGCTGCCGCTACCCCATCGCGGTGTGCCAGGCGGTGCGGAAAGCGGTGGGTCCCGGCTTCCCCATCGAGGTGCGCATCAGCGCCAGCGAGTGCTACGCCGGGGGCTACGACATCGACGAGGGCGTGGCCATTGCGAAGCAGCTGGAGCCCTTTGTGGACCTGATCCATGCCAGCGTGGGCAACCATGAGGTGGAGGAGGTCATGACCGTCACCCATCCCAGCATGTTCCAGCCCGACGGCTGCAACGTGAAATACGCCGAGGCGGTGAAGAAGGCCGTGGGCGTGCCCGTGGCTGCCGTGGGGGCCCTGGGGGAACCGGAGCAGATGGAGGAGATCGTCGCCTCCGGCAAAGCCGATATCCTGGAAATGGCCCGCAGCCTCATCGCCGATCCGGACCTGCCCAACAAGCTGCGGCGGGGCAAGCCGGAGGAGGTGCGGCCCTGCCTCCGCTGTCTCCACTGCTTTTCCAATCAGCAGCTCCACGGGGTGAAATACTGCGCCGTGAACCCGGAAAGCGGCCATGAGCACGAGACCATCCACGCCATGAACCAGCGGGGGCCGCGGAAAAAGGTGCTGGTGGCCGGGGGCGGCATCGGCGGCATGGAAGCCGCCCTCACCGCCGCGCAGTATGGGCATTCCGTGATCCTCTGCGAGGCTTCCGGCGTCCTGGGGGGCGCCATCCGCTGCGAGGAGGCGGTGCCCTTCAAGCAGAAGCTGGGAGTCTACCTCCGCCGTCAGGCCCTGGCCCTGGAAAAGGCCGGGGTGGATATCCGGCTGAACACCCCCGTCACGGCGGCCCTGGCGGAATCCCTCGCGCCGGACGTCATCATCGCCGCTTTCGGCGCCCGTCCCGCCGTTCCCGCGATCCCCGGCATCGATGGCCCCAACGTGGTCCTGGCGGAGGCGGTCTATCAGGATCCGGCCAGGGCAGGGGAGAAGTCCCTCATCCTGGGCGGCGGCCTGGTGGGGGTGGAGCTGGCGATCTACCTGAACATGCTGGGCAGGCAGGCGGAAGTCGTGGAAATGCTGGATGAGATCAGCGACGGAGGGAACATCATCCACGCTTCGGCTCTCCGGGTGGAGATCGCCCACCGGGCGATCCCCATGCACTTCGGCACCCGCGCCGAAGCGATCACCCCGGAGGGCGTCCGCTGCCGGGACAAAGAGGGCAGGGAGGTCTTCTATCCGGCGGACAAGGTGATCGTCGCCCTGGGGCAGAAGCCCCTGCAGGCGGAGGCTCTCGCGCTGCGGACCTGCGCCCCGGAATTCTATATGATCGGGGACTGCCTGGGGCCGAAGAACATCGCCAACGCCACCGCCCAGGCCCACGATATCGCCATCAACATCGGCAGGATTTGATACGATTTTCGACAGAAAGGAAGCGATCCATCATGGGACAATATGACTGGCTGTTTTTCCGCTTTCCCAAGGAGGAGACCCATTCGGACGGGATGCTGCCCCCGGTGCAGGCCTATTTCCGGGGGGAAAACTCCGTGCCCGGCAGTCAGGTGACCCTGCCCTATCGGGCCTACCTGAAGCCCGGCGTCATCGACGACGAGCCCCACTATCACCGGGAGGAGGAGTATCTGGCGTTTGTGGGCCACGACCTGCGGGACGCTTTTGATTCCTTCGACGCGGAGATCGTGTTTTACATGGGGGAAGACCCGGACGATATGGAGAAGATCGTCATCGACAAGCCCACCATGATCAAGGTGCCGGGCCTTTTCTGGCACGGACCGCTGGAGATCGTAAGGCTGGGCAAGCCCCTTTTTTTCCAGCCGGTGCTGTTCAACAGCCGCTACTATGCCATCCATCAGCGCTATGACAAGGAAGGGCGGCCTTATAAGGAGAGCATCACCTACGGCGTCAGCCCCTGCAGACTGGACAGCGGGAAAACCTGCACCTTCTGCGGCCGCTGCCGGGAAAGGAAGGCGGTCTGAACATGGGACGCTACGATCATCTGATCCATGAATTCGAAAAGGAATACAACACCATGTGGGGCGACTTCATGCCCAAATATCAGGCCTATTTCCGGGGCAAGGGCTGCATGGCGGAGGCCAATCTCTATGCCTCCTACCGCTGTTATATGAAGGAAGCCTTTGTGGACAGGGAAAGTAATTTCCACAGCGAGGAGGAATACCTCTGCTTCATGGGCTACGACGTGGCCGACCCCTTCGGTTCCTTCGACGCGGAGATCAGCTTCTGGATCGGGCCGGATCTGGACCACATGGAGGAGCATATCATCACCGAGCCCACCATCGTCCGTATCCCCGCCTACTGGTGGCACTGTCCCCTGGAATACCGCCGGGTCACGAAGCCGGTGTATTTCGAGGTGGTCCATCTGCGGGGGGAATTCGGCACCTTCGCCTATCGGGAGATCGACGGGGAGAAGAAGCTCACCTACACCGGCTTCACCACCTTCAACGGCCGCGTTCCCTGCGTGAAGAATGCCAGCAAGAAGTGCGACTATTGCGGTGAATGCGGCAAAAAGCCCCCGAAGGCCGACGCGAAGAAGGAAAGGCCCGCCTTTATCCCCGTGGACCACGGGGACGAGTGCATCTTCGACCACAAGAAGAAATGCGACTACTGCGGCAAGTGCGGCAAGGAAAAGCCGAAGGAATAATAGAGACATAGCGGCAGCACATAATCAGGAATAATCAAATCCCGGAGAACCATACAGCGAACGGTTCTCCGGGATTCTTTATCCATAAACATCCAGCAAAGCCAATTACAGCGCTTTCAGGAACAAATACACAGCTTGATCCCTTTTATTCTTATAGACATATTTATCCGACTCAAACCCAAGTTTTTCATTCAGTCGGATACTGGCTGCGTTGTCGGTCCTGACCTGATTCTGTATGACCTTGTAGCCAATCTGTTTTGCATACTCCAGAAGCAGCAGATTCGCTTCATGCGCATTACCTTTGCGTCTGTGGGGTTCAAGGATTTCCGCTCCGATGGAAGCGACGCTTTTGCTGTGTTCATAGAGCGAAATGGTTCCGACAATTTCCTTGCCGTTGAGAACCGCAAACATTTCAAAGCGCTTTCCCTGATAGGAACCGGAATTCCAATCCTGCACCATGAGCCGGATTTCTTCCAAACTCAAATACGGGTATAGATTCGTTCGTAAAACATCAATATCGTTGTCTGAAAAATGCCGGATGGAAACCATGATTATCCCTTCATGTGCTCAGTTTGCCGAGCGTCGAACCGGATTCACCCGTTTGAATTTCAACGCCCGTTCCGGGGTAGTCTCCGGGCAATCCTCGTCAAAGGTGATGGGCATGGAGCGGGCTCTATCCAATTCTGCCTGTTCCTCTGCCGTGAAAGCAAGCTCCCGTTTTTGTTCTTCCGTCAATTCAACTGTATTTCCCATAATAGAGTCCCCTTTCAAAGCTCGTAGCCAGTCGAGCAGAAATCAACCTTGTGACTTCGATCTCTTTTTCACCTTCCTGGTATAGAGTTCTTTCCGTATATACTACAAAGAGGATGTCGTCAACCGTTTTGCCGTTTCGGTTTAGATTTCCGATGATGCTCAAGTTTCCATAGGTGTATCTCCGATGGTATTGTATCGGTCTTCGACCTCACTATGCTCATCGTCATACATTTCAATACGGTCATAATCGAAAAACACGCGAGCAGCATTTCTGAACGAGATGCCGTGCTTTTCAATATTCATTTGGTTTTTCACTGCGTCGTATTCGAACAACATCCCACCGAGAGAAAAGCGCACGAATCGCTCGGAATCTCTCAATTGCCTCACCACCCCTGTATCGTTAGTATAGCATAGATACTTGAAAAAGAAAACAGGATGAACAGTAAATCATTGCAGCATTGCGGGAGCGAAATGGAATTGCATGCAAAGGGGTGCGAGCGGTTTCGCTCGCACCCCTTACGTATTCTTCAGGCTATACTTCCAATTCATATTGGTATTCAAAGCTTTCCTCGGTGGCGGCGCGGTTTTTCCTCCCACCCGATTTGCCGGTCCGGGTCATGCCCAGCTTTTCCATGACTCTGAAAGAGGCGATGTTCTCCGTGTCGCAATGGGCTATGAAGCGGCGGTGCCCCCATTTGGAAAAGTGATCCACGAGGCCCTTCGCGGCTTCGGTCGCAAAGCCGTTTCCCCAATACTTCCGCTTGATGATCCAGCCCAGTTCGCCGACACCGTTTTCAAAATAAACGCTCACGGACCCTATATGGTCATTGGCGTACAGAAGGGCAAACTCATAGAAGCCGGGAGAATCCTTTTGCCACTCCGCATCAACGTCCTTCAAAAACGACAGAGTTTCATCCGAATCCTGTTTTGGCAAGTGGCACATATACCTGGTGTTTTCATAATCCAGAGCATATTCATTCACTGAATCCAGATAAGCCGTGCCCAGGGGTGTCAGCACCAGCCGCTCCGTAACGATCTGAAAACCGTTCATCGAACCCAGCCGAACTCACCCGTGGCTGCCAGGAAGTCTTCCATCAGCGCGTCCTGGAGCTTCCGCAGGGTCCCTTCGTCTTTTCCGCCCACGGCCTTTCCGTCCACCGCCGTCACACGGATGCAGAATTCCCCGGAGCTGGAAGAAATGACCTCGTCGGCCTCCATCAGCTCCGTCATGGTGAAGGGACGGATGGCCACGGGGATATCCAGCTTTTCGCAGATGCGCAGCAGGTTCTGCCTTGCGATGCCGGGAAGAATGAGCTTGTCTGCCGGGGGCGTGATGAAAAAGCCGTTCTTCAGGATGTGCACGTTGGCGTGGGCGCATTCCGTCACCCGCTCGCCCCGGTGGAACAGGGCGGAGGAAGCCCCGGCCTCCTTGGCCTCCTGCTCCGCCATGACGTTGGGGATCAGGTTCAGGGTCTTCACGTTGCAGTGCAGGAAGCGGGTGTCCTCCACGCTGTGGAGGGTGAGGGTGGTATCCAAAGGCATGACGCTCTTGGGTCGCAGCATCACCCAGAGATTGGCGGGCGTGTCCTTGGGGAATGCGTGCTCCCGCGGCGCGGTGCCGCGGGTCACCTGCCAGTACATCATCTGGTCCGGGCTGTCCACCTTCTTCACCAGCTCGCAAAGCAGCGCACCCAGGGAAGCTCTGTCCATGGGGATGGCGATGCGCAGCTCTCCGGCGCTGCGGTAAAACCGGTCCAGATGGGCTTCCAGACAGTAGGGGATATGGTTGCGGGCGTAGGTCACGTCATAGACCCCGTCGCCGAAAAAGCAGACCCGGTCCTCCATGGGGATCATGATATTCTCGATCAGGTCGATCTTTCCGTTGTAGTACCCCAGGTTTTTCATTTTCGTTTCCTCCCCGCCGCCTCAGCGGGCGACTTCGGCGTTGAATTCTTCGATCAGCTCGTCGATGGCCGCCGCCTGGCCGTGCACTTCCTCAAAAGCGCCGCCGTACCAGAGCTCGTCCAGCTCCTTCACGCTCTTCCCGTGCTGCTCCACCCAGGTGTAATATTTCTGGTTGTGCAGCTGCCGCTTTTCCACATAGGTCAGCTCCTTCAGCCAGTCGGTCCGGAGGCCCAGCATATGCCGGGCGTGGCCCGCAGGGGGAGCGAAGCCGGTGTAGTCCCCTTCCTTTTCCCGCAGCTCCGCGATGCGGCTCTGATACAGCTCGGCGGAGTCCGTCAGCACCGTAGCCAGCAGGTCGTGGGGACCGAATTCATAATATTTCGCCATCTTGATACAGCAGACCAGATTGGCGATGCCGCTGATGCCCAGGAGGGAGAGAGAATCCACCCAGTCCTCGCTGAGGCCCAGCTCATTCACCAGGTATTCCCGTCCGGCGGGCTCATTGAAAAGGCGCAGGATGCCCAGAA
The DNA here is from genome assembly GCA_016286665.1 of Oscillospiraceae bacterium. Classification (GTDB taxonomy): domain Bacteria; phylum Bacillota; class Clostridia; order Oscillospirales; family Oscillospiraceae; genus UBA1774. The sequence continues at coordinate 24,179 of JAEETX010000014.1, read as the reverse complement.
TATCCCCGTCGTCCACGGCGATGACCATGTCCGTGTTCCTGGCGTTGTGGATCCAGGGGATATGGTTGTCCCCGGTGCCCTCCAGGCGGTGGACGCCGTAGCCCCCCGTGAGCATGGTGGGGCACTGCATGGCCTCGCCCGCCCCCAGGCGCAGCTGCGGGAGGACTTCCTTCAGCCGGTCGCCCGCGCCGATGGTGCCGGCGGAGCCGGTCATGAAGCAGGCCCCGGCGAATCTGTCACCCGGCGCGCGGCAGCTTTCAAAGGCCTCCAGCATGGCGGAAGCGGTGACCTCATAGTGCCAGAGATGGTTGCCCATCATTTCAAATTGGTTGAATACCTTGTTCTTCGGGTCGGCGGCCAGCTCCCGCGTCTTGTCGAAGACGCCCTTGACGTTCGATTCCTTGCCCGGGGTCATGACCACCTCGGAGCCGATGGAGCGCAGCCACTCGAAGCGCTCCCGGCTCATGCCCTCCGGCATGAGGCCGATGGAGTGCACGCCCAGGAGCTTCGAGTTGAAAGCGCCGCCCCGGCAGAAATTCCCCGTGCTGGGCCACACGGCCCGCTGCTCCAGAGCGTCGAAATGCCCCGTGACCAGCTCGGGAACCAGGCAGCCGTAGGAAGCTCCCACCTTGTGGCAGCCGGTGGGGAACCACTTGCCCACCAGGGCGATGATGCGGCAGGGGACCCCTGTGAGGACGGAGGGAAATTCGATGATATTGGGGCCGGCGAACAGGCCCCCCTGGGCCTTGGGCTCGTTGTGCCAGTTGATGCGGAAAAGGTTCACCGGGTCCAGGTCCCACAGACCCGTGACCGCCAGCCTGTCCAGGATCGGCTGGGGAATTTTCGCCGGGTCCTTCATCTGGGCGTAGGTGGGGAGGATGACCCCGTGTTCCTTCGCGCACCGGATGTTGTGCCGCAGCCCTTTTTCAACGATATGCAGGTCGATCATATTCTCAGCTCACTTTGATGGAATGATTTATGGAATAAAAGGTATTATAACGGTTATAAGCTTCCGAGGCAAGAGGCAAATTGGGAATATAATGACCGGGGCCGGAGAAGCCTCGGTCATCGTGTTACATTATACATTATAATATATTGTCCGGTCAGACGTTCACAGGGCGTTCAGTTCCTCCGCGGGGAGCAGGACGCCTTTTTCCTTCGCCCAATCCAGGATGCGGCGGTTTTCCGCCGTCATGGTGCCGAAGCTCTCCGCGGCGCAGACCACCTTTTCGCATCTGGCCGCCAGCGCCAGCGCCTTTTCCGCAGCCTCCGCGCTCACCGGCTCGAAGGCCTTGCCTGTGATGACCTCCGACGCCAGGGCTTCGGCGATGGGCAGGTCCGCGTCATTCTCCGGCAGAACGCCCGCGGCGAAGGGAATGCCCCGCCGCTGCAGCAGCCGGTAGGCGGGAATGCCGCTGCCGCCGCCGCCGATGACGAACACCCGCGGTTCGCCGGGGACCGCCGCCGTCTCCACGCAGCCCAGCTCGGCGTTGTAGCTGCCGTGCTCCACGCCGTAGAGCTCCGCGATGTAATTGCCCCGGAAGATCTCCTCCGGCGGGCCCATGCGGTCCACTTTCCCGTTCCGCACGCAGAGCACCGTGTCGCTGAACCGCTGGGCCAGCTCCAGCTCGTGGAGGCTCAGAACGATGGCAAGCTGCCGCTCCAGCACCAGCCGCCGCAGGAGATAGAGGAAATCCAGCTTATGGCGGATGTCCAGGAAGGAGGTGGGCTCGTCCATGATGAGCACCCTGGGTTCCTGGCAGATGGCGCGGGCCAGCAGCACCCGCTGGCGCTGCCCGTCGCTGATGCGGTTGAAATCCCGGTCCCGGAGCTCCGTCACTTGCACCAGGGCCATGGACTCCGCAACCACCTCCCGGTCATGCTCCGAGAGGATGCCGAGGCGGCCGGTATAGGGATACCGGCCCGTAGCCACCACGTCGCCGCAGGTCATGAGCTCCGGATTGGGGCGGCCCGTCAGCACGGCGGAGACCTTGAGGGCGATATCCCTGGGCTTGAGAGCGTTCAGCTCCTGCCCGTCCAGATACACGGCGCCGGAGACGGGCGGCAGCTGCTTGATCAGGGTCTTGAGAATGGTGGATTTACCCGCGCCGTTGGGGCCGATCAGGGTGAGGATCTTGCCCGATTCCGCGCTGATGTCGATGCCGGAAATAACGGGGGTCCCGCTGTAGCCGACGATCAGGCCGTTGCTGCGAAGGATCGCTTCCGCCATTATGACCCCTCCTTCGATTTCTGCCGCTTCAGCAGCATCCAAAGCACCACCGGCACGCCGAAGACCGCCGTGACGGAACTGATGCTCAGCTCCGTGGGGGCAAAGAGGGTGCGGGCGATGAGATCGCAGAGGAGGCAGAAGACGCCGCCGCCCAGAAAGCAGGCGGGGATCATGATGATGGGCCTGGCGGTGCGGAACAGGGTCTTGATGAGGTGAGGCACCGCGATGCCCACAAAGGAAATAGGCCCGGCGAAGGCGGTGACGCAGGCGGAGAGAATGCTGCTGAGAAGGATCAGCTCGATGCGGAACAGCTTGACGTTGACGCCCATATTCTGGGCGTAGTTCTCACCCATCTGATAGGCGCCCATGGGCTTGGAAAGCAGGAAGGTGAGGGCCAGCGTCGCCAGCACCGTGACGGCGATGGTGCCCACGCTGGACCACTTCATGCCGGAGAAGCTGCCCAGGGACCAGTTGTGCAGGTTCACGATGTTGGAGTCGCTGGCGAAGGTCACCACGATGTCTGTGACGGCGGAGCAGATGTAGCCGATCATGATGCCGCAGACGATGAGCAGGGACATGCTCTTGAGCCGGCTGGACACCAGCAGGATGGCCCCCATGGAGATCATGGAGCCCACGAAAGCGGCCAGGATCATCCCCAGGGAACCCACAGCCACGCCCCGGGCCAGGCTTCCGATCATGGTCAGGGCCACCACCAGCTTGGCGCTGGAGGAAATGCCCAGCACGAAGGGGCCGGCGATGGGGTTGCCGAAGAAGGTCTGCAGCAGGAAGCCGGAGACCGCCAGGGCCCCGCCCAGCAGGGCGGCGGTCAGCAGCCGGGGCAGGCGGATGTTCCAGACGATGGCGCTGTTGTTCCCCTCGCGGGTAAAGAGGATCTGCATCACCTGGCTCAGGGTCATTTTGCTGCTGCCGATGGCTACGTTCAGCACCAGCAGCACCAGCAGCATCACGCCCAGGGAGAGGAAGCCCGCGGCATAGATCAGTTTTCTTTTCTCGTCGTTCATCGTCTCTTATTTCAGTCGGTGGAAGAATTCCAATTGATCCTCCTCCGCCGCGTCCCCGGAGAGGATACGGTTCAGGTCCCGGATCATCACCGCGGCGGCGGAGCTCTTCTGAAACAGGTCGTGCTCGCTGCACCAGACGTTGCCGTTTTTCACGGCCTTGAAGTCCGCCAGCAGGTCGCTTTTTGCCAGCAGCTGGTCCAGGGTGTTCAGCTCCCCGTCGATGGTGCTGTTGTAGATCAGCACGTCGGCGTCCTTTGCTCCGGCGTAGAAGGCCTCCATGTCCATGTTCATGGTGGAGAGGGAACTGTCGTCCTGGCCGGGCAGCTCGGAGAACACGTAGCGCCCACCCGCCAGCTCGATCATCTTGGAGAGATAGTCTCCCGGCTTCCGCACCACCACGCTGCGGGCGGTGCTGATGTGGAAATAGGCCACCGTCAGCTCCCCGGAGGGGAGATTCTCCAGCTGCGACACCTGCTGCAGCTGGCTGGCGTAAAAGGCCTTCGCCTCCGCCTCCTTGCCCAGCAGCAGGCCGTAGAGCTTGATCCACTCCACCCGGCCCAGGGGGTGCGGCTCATAGCTGGAGCGCTCCACCAGCACGGGGATGCCCAGGTTTTCCAGCTTCTCCTTGATGTCCGGGCTGTGATAGATCATGGTGCTTTCCAGAGCCAGGCTGCAGCCGCCCTCCAGCAGCATTTCAAAGTCCGGCGCGCTGTATTTCCCGGCGTAGACCAGGGTCTCTGCGTCCAGAGCTTCCCGCACCTCGGGGATGCCCCAGTTTTTGTAGGTCGTGCTGGTGAAACGCACCTGGGGCATGCTGTCCAGCTGCACGAAGAAATCCATGGCGGAGGAAGCGGCGTTGTAGATTTTGTCCAGCGGCTGGCGCAGCAGGATCAGGCTTTCGTCCGCCCCCGCGGGGATCTCGGCGCCCTCCGGCAGCAGCAGGAAACGGTCCGCGCCGCCCACGGTGACGACGGCTCCGCCGCAGGCCAGGTAGTCCACGGTGAACTGCGTGGCATAGCTGAGCTCCATCTGTCCCACGACGGCCATGGGGTCGGGTTCCGCCGCGGGGGTTTCCGCAGGGGCGGCGGAGGACGGGACAGAGGGCGTCGCAGCAGGGACCGGGGAAGCGCTGGGGGCCGGGGCCGCCGGCGCGCAGCCTGCCAGCAGGCAAAGGGCGATCAGGACAAGTAAGATTCTTTTCATTCTGCCTCCCGGATGCTCTCGGAAAGGAAGGTGATAACGTAGTCGATCTCATGAGGCGTGCTCATGGCGACGGTGTCGCCCACCACGTCCATGGGCGCGTCGAAATAGGGGACCGGGATCACGAAAACGGAATTGCCCTCCTCGTTCACCGGGAGGTATTGGACGCCGTCCACCAGCATGTAGTCGTAATTCTTGCTGCTCCAGGTGATGGTGGCGGTGCAGACGCCGCCGGAAACGGTCAGCAGGGCGGGGGATTCCACTTTCGCCTTGCCGGAGCCGCCCTCGAAAATCAGCTCCACGGTGTACTGACCGTCCGCGAGCCACAGGCTTCCCACCGTCTCCCGGCCGTCGTCCGGTTCGGGCTCGGGCGTCGGCTCAGGCGTGGGTTCCGGTGTAGGTTCAGGCGTTGGCTCGGGCGTGGGCTCGGGCGTGGGTTCCGGTGTAGGTTCGGGCGTTGGCTCCGGCGTGGGCTCGGGCGTCGGTTCAGGCGTCGGTTCGGACGTCGGCTCGGGCGTGGGTTCCGGCGTCGGCTCGGGCGCCAGAGCAGCGGTGGGCTCCGGCGTCGGGGCAGGGGTGGGGGCGGTACCGCCGCCCTTGGCACATCCTGCTGCGGGCAGTACGATCAGGACCACCAGCAAAAGCAGGATGATACGTCTTGTCTTTTTCATTGGCTTCCTTCCTCAGTGCCTTTCGGCGGTATTTTCGCTGCGGTCCGATGCGACGAAAAAGCCCTTTCCCCGGCAGGGAAAGGGCACAGGACGGGCGCAGCAAAAACGCGCTGCGGCGCGGCAGCGAATACGGCATGACCAATTCCCCGTGGTCAGGAGACCCGAAAGGGTCCCCGCGTTACACAGCGGCAGGTTTCCTGGCTCATGGATCCATGCGCTGCGGCCGCCTTCCCGACGATTGTCAGTGACATAACTTCTGGCCGAACGCTCCCCAAATACAGTGACGGGATCGTACAGGATTCGCACCTGTTTCCCTTTTGACCCTTGGGCGAAAAGCCGAAAACGACCTGCATCCCGCCCGCGGGCACCGCTGTTTTATATTTACTTCCAAAAACATATATCACGGGCGAGGGGCGATTGTCAAGAGTTGACATGCAAAGTTTTCCATGCATATAATTACCATCGAAAAATTCTGCCTTGTGCACGGGGGGTTCCCACATGCTCAGCAGCGTTCCAAGATTTTTGCTGGCCGGGGCCGGAAGCGGCTGCGGCAAGACCACTATGACCTGCGCTGTTCTGCAGGCGCTGACGGACCGGGGCGCGGACACGCTCGCCTTCAAATGCGGCCCGGATTATATCGACCCCATGTTCCACCGCCGCATCACCTCCTCCGGCGGCAATCTGGACCCCTTCTTCTTCCCGCCGGACACCCTGCGCTATCTGCTGGACAAATACGGCCAGGGCCGGGAGATCTGCGTGATCGAAGGGGTCATGGGCTATTACGACGGCCTCGGCCTCAGCGCGGAAGCCAGCACCAGCAGCGTCGCCCGCGCCACCGGGACCCCGGTGGTGCTGGTCCTGAACGCCAAGGGAGCCGCCCGCTCCCTGCTGGCGGAGCTGGAGGGCTTCCTCCGCTTCCTGCCGGACAGCGGCATCCGGGGCGTCATCTTCAACCGCTGCAGCCCCTCGCTCTATCCGCTGCTGGCCGAAGCGGTAGCGGAAAGGTTCGGGGAGGAGGTCAAACCCCTGGGTTATCTGCCGCCCATGCCGGACTGCTCTCTGGAAAGCCGGCATCTGGGCCTGGTGACCGCCGCCGAGGTGGCGGACCTGCAGGATAAGCTCCATGCCCTGTCCCTTCAGGCGGAAAAGAGCCTGGACCTGGATGGGCTGCTGGCCCTGGGGAGGAGCGCCCCCGCGCTGGATTTTATCCCGCCCCGGCTGCCGGACGAGCGGGAGAGGGTCCGCATCGCCGTTGCCCGGGACAACGCTTTTTGCTTCTACTACGAGGAGAGCCTGGATGTGCTGCGGGAGATGGGCGCGGAGCTGGTGGATTTCAGCCCCCTCGCGGACCGGGCGCTGCCGGAGGGCGTCGAAGGTCTCTATCTGGGGGGCGGCTACCCGGAGCTTTACGCGAAGGAGCTCAGCGCCAACGCCTCCATGCTTTCTTCCGTGAAGGCTGCCCTGGATGCCGGTCTTCCCACCGTGGCGGAATGCGGCGGCTTCATGTACCTGACGGAGGCCATCGACGAAAGCCCCATGGTGGGCTTTCTGCCCGGCACCTGCCGGGATACGGGGAAGCTGACACGCTTTGGTTATGTAAACCTGGCAGCCGGGGAAGACAACCTGCTCTGCCGGGCGGGGGAGAGTATCCCCGCCCATGAATTCCACCATTGGGACTGCACGGACCCGGGGGACAAGTTCACCGCCGCCAAGCCGTCGGGCCGCAGTTGGAAGTGCGCCAAAGCCACGAAAAGGCTCTATGCGGGTTTCCCCCATTTTCATTTTCTTGCCAATCCGTCCTTTGCGGAAAACTTTTATAATGCCTGCCTGGAGGTGAAGCGCGGCCATGCCTGAGATCATCAAGCCCATGGACATTGAAAAGCGCAGCTTCGAAATCATCACGGAGCTGCTGGGGGATCGGAAGCTGGACAGCGAGAACGAGCTGGTCATCAAGCGAGTGATCCACACCACCGCGGATTTCGACTACGCGGACAACCTGGTGTTTTCGGAGCACGCGGTCACGAAGGGCATCGAAGCCCTCCGCGGCGGCTGCGACATCGTGACGGACACACAGATGGCCCGCAGCGGCATCAACAAAACGGTGCTGGAGAAGCTGGGCGGCGAAGTCCACTGCTTCATGTCCGACCCGGACGTAGCGGCCGAAGCCAAGGCGCGGGGCATCACCCGTGCGGTGGTGAGCATGGAGCACGCAGCCCGTCTCACGAAGCCCCTTATCTTCGCCATCGGCAACGCCCCCACCGCCCTCATGCGGCTGCGGGAGCTGATGGACGCGGGGGAGGTCTCCCCGGCCCTGGTGATCGGGGTGCCCGTGGGCTTCGTCAACGTGGTGGAGAGCAAGGAGCAGATCATCGAATCCTCCGCGCCCTACATCGTCGCCAGGGGGCGCAAGGGCGGCAGCAACGTGGCCGCCGCCATCGTGAACGCCCTGGTGTATCAGATTTCCCGCTGATGGACCGCTATGTGACGGTGGACGGCAAGCAGATGCGTTTGGGGTACACCACCGGCTCCTGCGCCGCCGCGGCCTCCAAGGCCGCCGCCTATATGCTGCTTACCGGCCGGCGCCTGGAAAAGGTAAAGCTCCTCACACCCAAGGGCATCCCTCTGGAGCTGCCGTTGAAGGAGATATCTCTGGAGAAGGAGAAGGCCGTCTGCGCCGTGGAAAAGGACGGGGGCGACGACCCGGACGTGACCACCGGAGCCCTGATCTACGCGGAGGTGACCTGTGCCGAAGCGCCCGGCGTGGATATCGACGGGGGCGTGGGCGTGGGCCGGGTGACGAAGCCGGGCCTTGACCAGCCCGTGGGCAACGCGGCCATCAATTCCACGCCCCGGCGCATGATCCGGGAGAACGTGGAGGAGGTCTGCCGCCTCATGGACTATCATGGGGGGATCAGGGTGGTGATCTCCGCGCCCGCGGGCGTGGAGCTGGCAAAAAAGACCTTCAATCCCCGGCTGGGCATCCAGGGCGGCATCTCCATCCTGGGCACCACCGGCATCGTGGAGCCCATGAGCGAACAGGCCCTGGTGGAGACCATCCGGGTGGAGCTGCGGCAGCGCCGGGCGGAGGGGGCGCAGTACGCCCTGCTGACCCCCGGCAACTACGGCGCGGATTTTCTCAAGGACAGCCTTCATGCAGACTGGAAAAAGGCGGTCCTCACCAGCAATTTCATCGGGGATTCCCTGGATGCCTGCCGGGAATTCGGCTTCCGCGGGGCGCTGCTGGTGGGCCATGTGGGCAAGCTGGTGAAGATATCCGGCAATATGCTCAACACCCATTCCAAGTGGGGCGACTGCCGGGTGGAACTGCTGGCGGCTCACGCCGGAGCGGCGGGAATGGGGAGCGAGGCCATCGCCGCGGTGCTGGACTGCGTCAGCTGCGACGAAGCTCTGCGCATCATCCGGGAGGCGGGCTTCTGGGACGAGACCCTGAAGCGCGTGACGTCCAAGGTGGAATTCAACCTGAAGCACCGGGCCGGAGAGGACCTGGAGATCGGCGCCATGCTGTTCTCCAATGTTTACGGACTTCTGAGCGAGACGGACAACGCGCGGGAATTGATGAAGAAGATCATGGAGGGATAAAAGGTTGAAACGAGTTGTGGCCTTTATCCGTCAGATTTACCGTTTTTCTCGCCGCAGAGCGGCAACCGAAAAACACGGCACTTTATGACCATTCCTTTTTCGTGGTCATTTCGTGCTTTCAGCAATAGGGAAAGGAATGGTCATAAACATGGTACATTTTGTGGGAGCGGGCAGCGGGGCGCCGGACCTCATCACGGTGCGGGGCGCGCGGCTTTTGAAGGAAGCGGACGTGGTGATCTATGCGGGGAGTCTGGTGAACCCCGCCCTGCTGGAGGGAACGAAGGAAGGCTGCGAGATCCATGACAGCGCGAAGATGACCCTGGAGCAGGTGATCGAGGTGGTCAAGGCCGCCGAGGCGGCGGGGAAGACCACGGTCCGCCTCCACACCGGGGACAGCTCGATCTACGGCGCGGTGCGGGAGCAGTTCGACCAGCTGGAGGCCCTGGGCATCGACTATGACGTATGCCCCGGCGTCAGCGCCTTCTGCGGCGCTGCGGCGGCCCTGCGGGAGGAATACACCCTGCCGGACGTGAGCCAGACGGTGATCATCACCCGCGCCGCGGGCCGGACACCGGTGCCGGAGCGGGAATCCATCCGTTCGCTGGCCGCCCATCAGGCCACCATGGTGCTCTTTCTCAGCACGAGCCTGACGGAAAAGCTGCAGGCGGAGCTGCTGGCGGGAGGCTACCCGGCAGACACCCCCGCGGCGGTGGTGTACAAGGCCACCTGGCCGGAGGAAAAGCAGTATCGCTGCACCGTGGGCACGCTCCATGAGACGGTGACGAAAAACGGGCTCACCAAGACCTCCCTCATCATCGTGGGGGGCTGCCTGGGGGACAGGTATGACCGCTCGAAGCTCTACGACCCCGGCTTCACCACGGAATTCCGGACGGCGGAACGTTGAAACGGGTTTCCGCTTTTATTGGATTAAAGCCGTTTTTTCCGCCGCAGAGGGGCAGCCGAAAAACAGGGCGTTTGCTGACCATTCCTTTTTATGGTCATGCTTGTATTACCGGCTTAGGTGAAAGGAATGGTCATCAATGAAGCTGGCGATCTTTGCCTACAGCCGCCGGGGCTGCGCCCTGGCGAGGCGGGTGAAAGCCGCCCTGCCGGAGGCGGAGGGGGCGTGCTATACCCTGGAGCGCTTTGCGGAGGCGGGCTTCCTGTCCATCCCCCAGCCTTCCCTGCCTTTTTACGGGGAACTGTTTCAGAGCATGGACGCTCTCATTTTCGTGGGAGCGGCGGGCATTGCGGTGCGCAGCATCGCGCCTCATGTCCGCTCCAAGAAGACGGACCCTGCGGTGCTGTGCCTGGATGAACGGGGCACCTGGGTGATCCCCCTTCTCAGCGGCCACATCGGCGGGGCCAACGCTCTGGCCCGTACGCTGGCGGAGACCCTGGGGGCCCAGTGCGTCCTCACCACCGCCACGGACGTGAACCATCGTTTCAGCGTGGACACCTGGGCGACGGAGAACGGATATGTCCTCAGCAGCATGCCGGCGGCCAAGGCGGTTTCCGCCGCCATCCTGGAGGGGGACGTGCCCTTCCTCAGCGAGCTGCCCGTCCTGACGGACCCGGCCCCCGGCCTGACGCCGGGGATAGCCGGCAGCGTGGGCGTTTATATCGGCTGGGAGAAAAAAGAGCCCTTCGCCACCACTCTCCGGCTTGTCCCCAAAGCGCTCCATCTGGGCGTCGGCTGCCGCCGGGGCACGGAGGAGGCAGCCATCCGCGCCGCCGTGGACGGGGTGCTGGAGCGGGAGAACATCGACCCTGCCGCCGTCTGCTGCGCCGCCTCCATCGACCTGAAAAAAGACGAAGAAGGCCTGCTGGCCTTCTGCGAACACCGGGGCTGGCCGGTGCGCTTCTACACCGCGGAGGAGCTGAAAGCCCTCCCCGGCGATTTTACCCCCTCGGAATTCGTGGCGAAGATCACCGGCGTGGACAATGTCTGTGAGCGCGCAGCCCTGATGGGGGCGGAGAGACTGATCGTTCATAAAACTGCCGTGAACGGCGTGACCGTGGCTCTGGCTGCGGAGAAAAGGGAGGTACGTTTTGGGTAAACTCTATGTGGTGGGCCTGGGCCCCGGCGATGAGGACAACATGACCCTCCGGGCGGACCGGGCGATCCAAAGCTGCGACAGCATCGTGGGCTACCATGTCTATGTGGATCTGATCAAGGACCGTTATCCCGGCAAGAAGACCCTCACCACCCCCATGACCAAGGAAGCGGACCGCTGCCGCATGGCCCTGGACCTGGCAAAGAGCGGGGAAAACGTGGCGATGGTCTGCTCCGGCGACAGCGGCATTTACGGTATGGCCGCCCTGATCTACGAGCTGCGGGGGGAGGAGACGGAGCCGGAGGTGGAAGTGATCCCCGGCCTCACCGCCGCCTGCAGCGGCGCGGCCCTCCTGGGCGCGCCCCTCACCCACGATTTCGCCGTCGTCAGCCTCAGCGACCGGCTGACGCCCTGGGAGACCATCGAACGGCGACTGGACGGCGCGGCAAAGGCGGACTTTTCCATCGTGCTTTACAATCCCGCCAGCCGCGGGCGGCCGGACCATCTGCGCCGCGCCTGCGAGATACTGCTGCGCACCCTGCCGGAGGACCGGCCCTGCGGCGTCGCCCGCAACATCGGCAGGGAGGGCGAGGGCCGGACGGTACTGACCCTCGGCCAGCTCAGGGATACGGCGGTGGACATGTTCAGCACCGTCTTCATCGGCAACAGCGCGACCAGGATCGTGAACGGCGAGCTGATCACGCCCAGAGGATACCGGGATGTATAATTTCTGCATCTTTGCCGGCACCACGGAGGGCCGGGAGTTGGCGGAATTCCTCAGCGCCCAGAAGGACGCCGCCGTCACCGCCTGCGTGGCTACGGAATACGGGGAGACCCTCCTGGAGCCTGCGCCGGGGCTGCGGGTCCTGGCGGGGCGGCTGGACGAAGCCGGGATGCTGTCCCTGCTGCGGGAGAACGATTTTGACCTGGTGCTGGACGCCACCCACCCCTATGCCGACGTGGTGACGGAGAACGTGGCCGCCGCCTGCCGGGCTTCGGGCAGGGAATACCTGCGGGTGCTGCGGGAGGACTCCGCCGTGCCGGAGGGCACGGTGTTCCTGCCGGATATCGCCGCTGCGGTGGAATGGCTCAATGACCATGAGGGGAACATCCTCCTCACCACCGGCAGCAAGACCCTGGGGGCTTACACCGGCATCCGCGATTTTGCCCAGCGGGTCTGGGCCAGGGTGCTGCCCATGCAGGCTTCCCTGGAAGCCTGCGAGGCTGCGGGCCTGAAGCCCGCCCACATCATCGCCATGCAGGGCCCCTTCACCCAGGAGCTGAACGTCGCCACTCTGAAAGCCATCGGGGCGGACTACCTGGTGACCAAGGACAGCGGCGGCGCCGGCGGCTTCCGGGAAAAGGCGGCGGCAGCCGCTGCCGCGGGGGCGAAGCTCATCGTTCTGGGCCGCCCGCCCCAGCGGGAGGGGAAGAACCTTTCCGAGACCGTGGATGCTTTGTGCGCTCGCTTCGGCTTCCGCCGGGAACGGCAGGTCGCCGTGGCGGGCATCGGCCCCGGCAGCCGGGATCAGATGACCCTGGCGGTGCGGGAAGGCATAGAGAACGCGGAATGCCTCATCGGAGCGAAGCGGATGCTGGAAGCCGTGGCCCGGCAGGGCCAGGGGACCTTTGCCGCCGTGGCGCCGGAGGCCATTGCCGATTATATCCGCGCCCACGGGGAATACCGCCGCTTCGCGGTGGTCATGTCCGGGGACAGCGGCTTTTTCAGCGGCACGAAGAAGCTGCTGCCGCTGCTGGATTTCTGCCGGGTGACGGTGCTGCCCGGCCTCAGCAGCCTCAGCTGCCTCTGTGCGAAGCTGGGGACCTCCTATGAGGACGTGGTGACCGTCAGCCTCCACGGGCGGGAGCACGACATCGCTTCCGACGTGCGCCGTCACGCGCGGGTCTTCGCTCTGGTGGGCGGCCCCAACGGCGCTGGCAGCCTCTGCGCGCGCCTCGCGGAAGCGGGCCTGGGGCATGTGACCGTCCACGTGGGGGAAAAGCTCAGCTACCCCGAGGAAAAGCTAACCTCCGGTCCGGCCTCGGCGCTGGCGGAAATGAACTTCGACAGCCTCAGCGCCGTGCTGATCGAAAATGACCGCCCCGACGCGGTGCTGACCCCCGGCCTGCCGGACAGCGTGTTCCAGCGGGAGGAGGCGGTGCCCATGACCAAGAGCGAGGTCCGGGCCGTGAGCCTCAGTAAGCTCCGGCTGACGGAAAACGCCGTCTGCTGGGATATCGGCGCGGGCACCGGCAGCGTTGCCCTGGAGATGGCCATGATCGCCCGGAAGGGCCATGTCTACGGCATCGAGCGCAAGGCGGACGCCCTGGAGCTCATGACCGCCAACGCCGCCCGCCTGCGGGTGGAAAACCTGACCCCGGTCTCCGGCAAAGCGCCGGACGCATGCCGGGATCTGCCCGCCCCCACCCACGCCTTCATCGGCGGCAGCGGCGGCAATCTGCGGGAAATCATCGCGCTCCTGCTGGAAAAGAATCCCCGGGTGCGCATCGTGGTCACGGCGGTGACCCTGGAGACCGTGGGGGAGATGACGGCCCTGATGAAGGAATTTCCCTTTACGGAGACGGAGGCGGTCTCTCTCAGCGTGGCCCGTGACCGGAAAGCGGGGCCCTACCGGCTCATGACGGGCCTCAACCCGGTGTTCATCTTCACCATGCAGGCAGGAGGGGGAGAGGCATGAAGCTCACGCTGCTGCTGGCTCTGCCCATCGGCTTTGTCATCGATCTCATCATCGGGGACCCCCACGGCTGGCCCCATCCGGTGATCTGGATCGGCAAGCTGATCTCCCTGCTGGAAAAGTGCCTGCGCCGCGTCTTTCCCAAGACGCCGGCGGGGGAGAAGACCGCCGGTGCCGTCCTCTGGCTGCTGACCGCCGGGGTCTCCCTCACGCTGCCGCTGGTGATCCTGCGCCTGGCGGGCCGGGTGAGCCCCTGGCTGCGCCTTGCGCTGGAAAGCATCATGTGCTGGCAGATCCTGGCGACCAAGTCCCTGCGGGACGAGAGCATGAAGGTGTTCCACGCCCTGAAGACCGGCGACCTGGAGGCTTCCCGCTACGCCGTCAGCATGATCGTGGGGCGGGATGTGACGCGGCTGGACGACAAGGGCGTGGCCCGGGCGGCGGTGGAGACCGTGGCGGAGAATTCCTCCGACGGCGTCGTGGCGCCCCTGCTGTTTCTGGCGCTGGGCGGCGCGCCCCTGGGCTTCTTTTACAAAGCGGTCAACACCATGGATTCCATGCTGGGGTATGTGGAGGAACCCTATAAAAACATCGGCTTCTTCCCCGCCAAGCTGGACGATGTGGTGAATTTCATCCCCGCCCGCATTTCCGCCCTGCTCATGCTGCTGGCGGGGGGCGTCCTGGGCATGAATATGAAGAATGGCTGGCGCATCTTCCGGCGGGACCGGTACAAGCACGCCAGCCCCAATTCCGCCCAGACCGAATCCGTCTGCGCCGGGCTGCTGGGCCTGCGGCTGGCGGGAGACGCCTGGTATCACGGGGAGCTGCACCGGAAGGAATACATCGGCGACCCGGTCCGGGAGATCGAATACGAGGATATCCCCCGTTCCGGCCGCCTGCTGTACGCCACGGCGGCTCTGGCCCTGATCCTGGCTGCGGCGATCCGATATGTGATCCTGTTTTTGATCCTGGGGTAACGATATGTATTATCAGACCAAGAATCCCCACGGGGGAGATATTTACGGCGAAGCGGTGGAGCTGGATTATTCCGCCAACACGAATCCCCTGGGGGTCCCACCGGCGGTGATTGCCGCCGCGGCGGAAGCCCTGACGCGCGCGGACCGCTATCCGGACCCCTACTGCCGCGCCCTGGTAAAGGCCATCGCCGCCGCGGAGGAGGTCCCGGCGGGCAGTATCCTCTGCGGCAACGGAGCCTCCGGGCTGATCTTTTCCTTCTGCGCCGCGGCGAAGATACGGAAAGCGGCGGCCCTGGCGCCCACCTTTTCGGAATATGCCGCCGCCGTCAAGCTGTTCGGCGGGGAGACCGTCCTGTATCCTCTGTGTCAGGATCGGGGTTTCCTTCCCGACGAAGACTTCCCGGACTGGCTCCGCGCCGAAAGGCCGGATGCGGTCTTCCTCTGCAATCCCAACAACCCTACCGGGCGGCTGCTCCCCCCGGCGCTCATAATTGAAGTAATTACATTATGTAAACAGATAAACACCCGCCTTTTCGTGGACGAGTGCTTCCTGGAGCTGGCGAGCGGGGGGGAGAGCCTGAAGGGCTGTCTGGCGGATTTCCCCGGCCTTTTCCTTCTGCGGGCCTTCACCAAAAGCTATGGCATGGCGGGTCTGCGCCTGGGCTACTGTCTCAGCGCCGACAAGGCTCTGCTGGGGCGCATGGCGGCTCTGACGCCGCCCTGGGACGTGTCCGCCCCGGCCCAGGCGGCGGGCGCGGCGGCCCTGGGGGAGGGAGGATTCCTCCGCAAGGCGGTGTCGCTCATTGAGCGGGAACGGCCGAGGCTGCGCGCCGCGCTGGAGGCCATGGGCCTCTGGGTCTGCCCCTCGGATGTGAACTATCTGCTGTTTCGGGGGCCGGAAAGCCTGCTGGGGGACCTGCGGAAAAAGGGGATCGCCCTCCGGGACTGCGCCAATTTCCCCGGCCTGGGACCGGGCTGGTACCGCATGGCGGTGCGCACCGAAGAAGAAAACGACCGCCTTCTGGCGGCAATGAAGGAGTGTTTGTGAATGGCAAAGAGCATTATGATCCAGGGCACCATGTCCAATGCGGGCAAGAGCCTCCTCTGCGCGGGCCTCTGCCGCATCTTCAGGCAGGACGGCTACCGGGTGGCCCCCTTCAAAAGCCAGAATATGGCGCTCAATTCCTTCATCACCGCCGACGGCGGGGAGATGGGCCGCGCCCAGGTGGTGCAGGCGGAGGCGGCGGGCATCCCCCCCGACGTGCGCATGAATCCCATCCTGCTGAAGCCCACCACCGACGTGGGCAGCCAGGTCATCGTGAACGGGAAGGTCCTGGGCAACATCCGGGCCAAGGATTATTACAAGCGGAAAATGGAATTCGTCCCCGACATCATGGAGGCCTACCGCAGCCTGGAGGAGGAATTCGACGTCATCGTGCTGGAGGGCGCGGGCAGCCCCGCGGAGATCAACCTCAAGCAGGACGACATCGTGAATATGGGCATGGCCAAAATGGCAGACGCCCCCGTGCTCCTGGTGGGAGACATCGACCGGGGCGGCGTCTTTGCCCAGCTCTACGGTACCGTGGCCCTCCTGGAGCCCGACGAGCGGGCGCGGATCAAGGGCACCATCGTCAACAAGTTCCGGGGAGACGTGTCCATCCTTGAGCCGGGCATCAAGCAGCTGGAGGACCTGTGCGGCGTGCCCGTGGCGGGGGTCGTGCCCTATCTCCATGTGGATATCGACGATGAAGACAGCCTGACGGAGCGGTTCCATACCGGCAGCCAGCGCAAGCTCATCGACGTGGCGGTCATCCGCCTGCCGCGCATCTCCAACTTCACGGACTTCAGCCCCTTCGAGCGCTATGAAAACGTGTCCCTCCGCTACGTGGGCAAAACGGAGGACCTGAAGGACCCGGACCTCATCCTCCTGCCGGGCACCAAGAGCACCATTGCCGACCTGCTGTGGCTTCGGCAGAGCGGGCTGGAGGCCAGCATCCTCAAGGCCGCCAGCAACGGCGTTCCCGTCTTCGGCATCTGCGGCGGCTTCCAGATGCTGGGCAAGCGCATCTCCGACCCCCAGGGGGTGGAGGCGGCCGGCGTCACGGAAATCGCGGGCCTGGGTCTGCTGGACACGGAAACCGTCTTCTACGGGGAAAAGGTGCAGACCCAGACGAAGGGCGTCCTGAGCGGCATTTCGGGCATCTTCCGGGGCCTCAACGGCCTGGAATACGAGGGCTATGAGATCCACATGGGCCGGGGCGGCGAAAAGGGCGCGCCGGTGGTGGACAAAGGGACCGTCTACGGCAGCTATGTCCACGGCATCTTCGACAAGGGCGGCATCTGCGACGAGCTGCTTCGGGCGCTCTGCGCGCGCCGGGGGGTGGATTTCGCCGCCCTGGGTTCCTTCGACGCCAACGAGTATAAAGAGCGCCAGTATGATCTGCTGGCCGACGGGGTCCGCAGCGGCCTCAACATGGACTTTGTCTACAAGGTCCTGAACCGGGAGGTGTGACCGTGAAGGGTCTGGTGCACCTTTATTGCGGCGACGGCAAGGGCAAAAGCACCGCCGCCGTCGGGCTGGCCGTCCGGGCAGCGGGAGCGGGGAAGCGGGTATTGTTTGTGCAATTCTTCAAGGACGGAAGCTCTTCGGAGATCGCCATGCTGCGGCAGCTCCCCGGCGTGGAGGTGATGGTCTGCCCCCGGCATTTCGGCCGCTTTCGCAATATGAGCGAGGAGCAGCGCGCCGAGGCGAAGGAAGCTTACGGAGCGCTCTTTGCGGAAGCCTGCCGCAAGGCTGCGGAAGCGGACCTGCTGGTGCTGGACGAGGCGGTATCCGCCTGCGGCCACGGCGTCGTACCGGAGGAAGCGCTGCTGGATTTCCTGCGCCGCAGGCCGGAGGAGCTGGAAGTGGTTCTGACGGGGCGGCAGCCCTCGGAGGGGCTTTACGCCGCCGCGGACTATATCACCAAAATGGAAAAGCTGCGTCACCCCTTCGACGTGGGCGTCCCCGCGAGAAAGGGAATCGAATTCTGATTTCCGTTTGCTTCGCGCCACGGGCGCGAATGTGAAGAAGCTTTCCTCTTGCCGCTGCCGAGGATTCCGGCAGCGGCTTTTTATCGTTTGACCTGGAGCCTTTACAGCGTTATAATAAAAAGTAATGAAAAAATGACCATCGGAGGGGACCGCATATGAAACGTATTCTTCTGATCCTGCTGGCCCTTGCCCTGCTCCTGAGCTGCGGTGCGTGCATGAAGCTGCAAAAGCTGCCCGAAGTCACGCCTGCGCCCACCGCACAGCCTACGGAAGCCTCTGCGCCCACGCCGCAGCCGACGGTGAAGCCGGCCCCGGCCACCGCCGAACCGACGCCGGAGCCCACACCGGAACCCACGGTCCAGCCCACGCCGGAACCGACGCCGGAACCGACCCCTTCCCCCACATGGGAGGATTATCCCGTCGGCCCGGCGGGCTATGCTGTGAAGGACCCGGATTCCTTCGCCGCGAGGGCGGAGGGCCACTATGTACTGGTGAACGGCTATGAGGAGGACGAACCGGAGTTCCAGCTGGACCTCTATGCCGTGGGGGACAACCTCTATGGCTTTATCTCCGAATGGGGCTTCGCCGCCATGGAATTCTTCCCCGCGGAAGGGGAGGAGGGCTTTTCCTCCGCGACGGCGGACAGCATGATGGTGAATGTCCAGACCTTCAGCATTCAGTCCAATCTGGGGAAGCACTGGTCCCGCGGCGTCCCAGCGTCCCTGCGCATGGTCCTCACGGAGGACGGCGTGACCTTCACGGATTTCGACCATCAGAGCGGCGACAGCATGCTGATCGCCGACATCCCATTTATCCGCACGGAGGCGGAACCCGGGCATATCGACGCCTTCTGCTATCGGGATTACGGGGAGGCACTGGAGGAGCTTTCCCCTGCCGAGGGGCCGCTGGAAGCCAATATCATGGGCCTCTATCGGGTCCTGTGGGAGGCGGACTACGCCCCCTTTGTGGAATTCTCTCCTGGCGGCCTGATGCAGTATTATCATAAGCGCGGGCAGGAGACCGTGACCCTGCTGCGGGGCAGCTACACCGCCGGCGTGACGGAGGACGGTGAAGCGGACGTCCGCATGCTCCTCATTGGCCTGGGCTGGGGCTCCGCGCCTCAGGAATACAACCTCCGCTGCCGGTTTCAGTCGGATGTCGGCGGCCTGACCTGCAGCAAGGGTGATTTCGGAGACTGTCTTCTGTGGGACGGGGCGGTGCTGCTGCCCGTCACCCCGGAGGATATCCCCACTCTGGGCAGCGAGAGCCTGCCCGTGCCCGGCAGCGTCGCCTTTTCCGCGGGCGTCTACCGCGACGTCTGGGATATGGTGCTTGTCATCAGTCCCATCGGCGCTTTCTACTATTATCCCGCCTCGGAACCCGACAATATGGAATACATGGTCATGGGCCGCGCAGATGAAGCGGCGGACGGCCTCATGCTCATGGTCGGCGACGAGGAAACGGGGGAGGAAAGGCTGTTTGCCAACGCCTACTACGGAAACACCAACTGCCTGATCCTGGAATTTGCCGATGGCGGTATGCCCCAGCCCTTCGTGATGGAGGACATCTACGCAACAAACACCAACCGCCTGGAGGGCGGGGAGTGGTATCACCTGAAGGGGGATTCCGCCATCCATTATTACGGCGTCTCCGCAGACGGAACCTGGTACGGCTACGGCATGGACCCGGAGACGGAGGAGGAGATCACCCTCACGGGAACCTGGCAGCCGGCGGACGGCGGCGGGGATTACCGCGGGTATGTCCTGCTGAATGAGGACGGCAGCTTCTATGATTTCGCGCAGGTCTTTTACAGCGTGGAGGACGCCCGCTGGGTCATGTCGCTCCAGACGGGGGACGTTTACGGCTGACGGGCGGATCAGAAAAACAGGGAAAGGATGTTGAGAAAATGGCAGAATTCGTTATGAACACCGAGGGACAGTACGGCGGCCAGATCGTGCAGGAGCTGTCCGGTATGTTCACCGGCTCGAATCCCTTCAACGAGGTCTACAAACAGTGGGGCCGCCGCATCCTCTACATGGACTCCAACATGGTCCCCGGCGCATTCCAGATGAACACCACCTGGTATGTGAACGCCCCGGACTTTCGTCCCCTGCCTTACCATGAGGAGCATGTCCATGATTTCGACGAGCTGGTGGGCTTTCTGGGCTCCGACCCGGAGAACAAGTATGATCTGGGAGGCGTCATTGAGATCGGCATCAACGGGGAGCTCCACCGCCTCACCAGGAGCTCCATCATCTTCATGCCCGCGGGCATGAAGCACCTGCCCCTGAGCATCCTGGAGCTGCGGAGGCCCATCCTCCACTTCTCCGTGTCCATGAACCCCACGTATTATGCCAAACGCACCATGGACGAAGAAACGCTGCAACCGTAAGGAGGAAAGCAAATGAAAATCAAAGCAGCCCTGGCCCGGGAAAAGGGCAAAGTGACCATCGAGGAGCTGGAACTGGGCGCGCCCCGCAGGGGGGAGGTGCTGGTGAAGCTGGTGGCCAGCGGCATCTGCCACACGGATTTCACCACCATGAATCTGGAGGTGCCCACCACCCTGCCCATGGTGCTGGGCCACGAGGGCGTGGGCGTCGTGGAGCAGGTGGGCGACGGGGTGCATGCCCTGGCGCCGGGGGACCATGTGATCCTGTCCTTCCCCTCCTGCGGCTTCTGCGAATCCTGCCAACAGGGCCGCCCCTATGCCTGCGACGACAGCACCGCCCTCTTTTTCAGCGGCTTTTATGCCGATGGGGAAAAGCGCATCACCGACCGTAAGGGAGAGAAAGTAGGGGCCTTGTTCGGGCAGGGCTCCTTTGCCGACCACTGCATCATCGCGGAGCGCAACGCCGTGAAGGTTGACCCGGAGGTGGAGCTGAAATCCCTCTGCTCCCTGGCCTGCGGCGCTCAGACCGGCGCAGGCGCGGTGCTGAACCGCATGAAGCCCATGCCGGGCGACAGCATCGTGGTCTTCGGCTGCGGAGCCGTGGGCATCAGCGCCATCATGGCAGCGAAGCTGGCGGGCTGCAGCACCATCATCGGCGTGGATATCGTGCCCTCCCGTCTGGCGCTGGCACAGGAATGCGGCGCGACGGATGTGATCAACGGCAAGGATTTCGAGGATATTTCGGCGGAAGTCAAGCGGATCACCGGCGGCAAGGGCGCCCACTTTGCCCTGGAGGCCTCCGGCGTCCCCGCCCTGGTGCGGCAGATGCTCCAGTCCGTGCGGAAGGAAGGCCTGGCTGTGCTGGTCAGCTTCGTCAGCGGTCCGGTGGAGATCGACACCACCATGCTTTTCGTAGGCCCCTGCATCTCCTTTGCCGGCACCGTGGAGGGGGCCTCCAATCCCCCCATCTTCATCCCCCGGCTGGTGCAGTATTTCAAGGAAGGACGCTTCCCCGTGGACAAGCTGGCCACCTATTATCCCTTCGAGGACATCCACAGGGCCATGGAGGACGCCCGCAGCGGCAAGGCCATCAAGCCCATCCTCCTGTTCTGAACACGCTTCCGGAATCGCGGCGATTTCCGGATTTAGTGGTTGACATCTGTTTAACTACGTGCTACAGTTAGTTAAACAGATGTCAACCGTCTTTTTCGGGAGGGCCTGGAAATGAAAGTATCCCTGTCCAATATGGAATGGAAGCTCATGAATCAGCTGTGGAACGCTTCGCCCATGACCCTGATGCAGCTCACCCGCGCCCTGGAGGAGGAGACGGGCTGGACGAAGCACACCGTCATCACCATGCTGAACCGGCTGGAAGGGAAGGAGGCGGTCCGCTGGGAGCAGGTGGGGCGTACGCGGCACTATTTCCCCGTGGTCACCCGTGAGGAAGCCCGGCGGGAGGAGACCGCCGGCTTTCTGGACCGGGTCTACGGCGGCAGGCTGGGCCTGATGATGAACGCCCTGGTGGACGATCATGCCCTGACGAAGGAGGATATCGACGAACTCTCGGAAATCCTGCGAAGGGCGGGTGAGGAAAAGTGAAGGATATCCTCCTTGGTTCTTCCGTCCTGATCCTGGCGCTCTTAGTGCTGCGTTTTCTGTTTCGAAAGACCGTTTCCCGCCGGGTGCAGTATGCCCTCTGGGGGCTTGTGCTCCTGCGGCTGCTGATCCCCGTGAGTCTCCCCGCCATGAAGTACAGCGTCCTGTCTGCTTCGGAGCAGGTGATGGAGCCGGTTTCCCGCTTGGCGGAGCAGCCGGTCTACCGGGAGCGCTATGCTTCCTATCCGGTGACGGCCTACACCCCGGAGGAGCTGCCCGATCCCCGACCCGGGGCGGTGGTCATGGAGGGTGAGGGCAGCTACGGCGTGGTAGACGAGGCCGGGGAGAACGTGGTGTTCTACCGTCAGCGCCTGTGGACGCCCGCTTTTGTCCTGCGCCTCCTTTGGTATGGCGGCATGGCGGTCATGGCGCTGCTGCTCCTCCTGCAGAACCTCCGCTTTGCCCGCAGACTGCGCCGTACCCGTGTGCGCCTCGAGCGCGCGGAGAGCCGGTATCCGGTCTATCTCTGCGACGATATCCCATCTCCCTGCCTGTTCGGTCTGTTCAGCCCCACCATTTATGTAACGAGTGCGGCGGCCAAAAATGAACGCACCCTGGGCTACGTCGTCGCCCATGAGGAGACCCACGCCAGGCACCTGGACCCTCTGTGGTCCCTGCTGCGCTGTGTCTGCCTGGCAGTCTGGTGGTTCGATCCTCTGGTCTGGCTGGCGGCCCATGTCAGCCGGCTGGACTGCGAGCTGGCCTGCGACGAGGGCGTCCTTGCCCGGCTGGGGGCGGAGGAGCGCGTCCCCTACGGCGAAACGCTGCTCGCCCTCATCCCTCTGGGACACGGCGGGGTTTCCCTGATCTCCGCCACCACCATGACATCAGGAAAGCGGCAGATGAGGGACCGCATCCGGCGCATTGCCGAAGGGAAGCGTCCCCTGGTGATCGCCCTGGCGGCCGTGCTGGTCCTGGCGGCCGTCGTCTGCGCCGTGACCTTCACCGGCGGGAAAAAGGAACCGGGGGAGGGACCCGGTGAAACCCCGCAGCCGGCGAGCCCCACCTTAGCGCCGCAGCCCACGGCGGCAGCAGTCACACCGGGCCTTGCGGAAAGCCCGGAGCCTGCCCTGCACCCGGGCGTGGAAGGGCGGCTCATCGCCGCTGCGAACCGGATCTTCGGAACCTACGGTCAGCCGGGGCCGGAATACCGCATCTCCGTGGAGGTCGACGGGCGCAGGGATGAATACACCGTCACGGCGCCTTACATCCGCACAGTCCGGAACGAAGAATCCTCCGTCGGCTGGTGGATGAAAACGCTGTACCGCTGGACGGAGCTGGAGGATAAGGAGATCAAAGCCGCTCGGAAGTGGGAGGGCGTTCAGGTGCTGCAAATCTGGACGGAGAAAGACAGCTTCCGGCTCCTGCCGGCATACAACGCGCTTTGCTGGACGGAGGAGGACGGCTCGGCCCATTGGCTCCGCCCGGAGCCCGTCAACAGCGATATCCCCTCCCTCTATGAGCATCTCATGCAGTTTGCCCAGGAGGCGGAGCAGAGCCGGCAGTTTCAGGATATCGCCGTCCCCAAGTCTGTCAAGGATTACCATGAGGTCGCCCGCCAGGTCGCGGAGCAGTACGCTGCGATCCTGCGCAATCGCCCTTCCTGGTATTGGGCGCCGCCCCCTTACGGCGCGGCGGTGCTGGATGTAAGCATCTTCGACGCCTATTACAAGGACGACATTCCCACCTACGGCGGGGAAGATTTCGCCAATTTCTGCTTCACCATGCGCCTGGCCCTGGATGTGGACGAGGATAACCGGATGGATTTTGATGCGGGCCCCGGTCTGGGGGCACCCATCGAAGACGGGCCCTATGCGGGCTGGTATCCCTGGTGGATCGAGGCGGTGGTGGTGAAGCAGGATGGCCAGTGGCGGCTGCGGGACCTGGGCTCCGGCGGAGCCAACGTCTGGCTGCCCTACGGCGTGGGATGGGGATTCCCGGACGACCGGCTCACCGCGGAGCAGCTCGTCAGCCTTTATTTCCGCACCTGGGGCAATACCAGGGATTGGCGGCTGCTGCGCACCCTCGCTGGGAAGCCGGAGGAGGAGGTCCGGGCGGAGATGGAGAAGCTGAGCGGACCGCGGCATGAGGAGCTGCTGCAGGGCATGGAGAAATACAATGCGGAAGTCGGGGATGTGCTGGATTGGGCCCCCAGCTTCGACCTGGACGCTTATCGCTATGAGAATATCTACACAGTTACCGGGGTGGTCGTGGGATACGGCGCGGATACGCTGATCGCGACGGTCACGAATGCGGGAAACAGCCCGCTGTCCCCCGGCACCGAAATGATTGTGGGCCTCGCAGCCGGGTCGCATTTCTCCTGGCTGGACGGCGCCGGCTATGAAGAAGCCGCATATCCCCTGGGAAGCGCCGTGGAGATCGTTTACACCGGCGAGGTTTTCGTTGACGATTCCGGCGTTTGCAGGCCGGATAAGGCGATCTCCCTCCGCCCTGCGGAATGATTTGGCTGGATTCCGTGAAAAAAGGCATGACCGGCAGCTTGCCGGCCATGCCTTTTCAGATGGTGCTTCATACTAATACCTGATAGAAATCTAGGATCGAGCAGCGAGCAGAAATCGTGTCAGACGAGGCGGAGGACGAAGGCGGGCTGCCGCCCGTCAAGGCCGACAACGAAGTTTGGCGCGATT
>JAEETX010000084.1 GCA_016286665.1 Oscillospiraceae bacterium | reverse complement strand
ACACCCGACCCGGATTACACCATTTCGGGCCGCCGCATCTATGTTTCCCGCCTGATCGTCCGAAAGGAAAACCGGCGGCAGGGCATCGGGAAAGCCCTGGTGGAATATGCAATTTCCCGTGCGTCGGAAATGGGGTATTCCGAACTGTCCATCGGCGTGGATATGGACAACTATGGCGCCCTGCGGCTGTATTGGCAGGCAGGCTTCCGGGAACTCCTGTTCGTGGGTGAGGACGAGGACGGGCGGTATTTCAAGCTGCTGAAACGACTGTGACGAGACGCAAAACAGGCGCGCCGCGATTTGCGGCGCGCCTGAACTGCGTTTATTCTTATTACTTTTCGAAGGTGGTGGCCAGGTTGCCCCAGGTCTCGCAGAAGATGGAGGGATCCATGGTCTTCAGGTCGGGGCTGATCTCCGGCTTGAAGTCCATGTTGGCCAGGATATCCTTCTCCAGGTCGATGCCCGGCGCGATCTCGATGAGAGTCACCTTGCCGTCGATGAGCTGGAACACGGCGCGCTCGGTGATGTAAAGGACGGTCTGGCCCTTTTCGGCATACTGGCCGGCGAAGGTGATCTGCTTCACCTTCTTCACGAACTTGCGGATATCGCCCTCCTGGACGATCTCCAGCTTGCCGTCGCCCACCTTGAACTTGGCATGGCCCATGAAGGTGCCGCAGAAGAGCACCTTGGGGGTACTGCGGGTGATATCGATGAAGCCGCCGGGGCCGGTCATCATCTTGCCCAGATAGCTGGTGTTGTTGTTGCCGTCCACGTCCACTTCGCCCAGGCCCAGGCAGGTCATGTTCAGGCCGCCGCCGTTGATGAAGTCGAACATATAGCCGTGGTCGATGCAGGCTTCCGCATTGTAAGCCGCGCCGAAATGGGGCAGAGCGGAGGGCACGCCGCCCACCATGCCGCTCTCGGTGGACATGGTGATCTGGTCGATGTAGGCGGGATTCTCCTCGTTGATGACCTTCGCCATGTCGGCGGGGATGCCCACGCCCACGTTGATGACGTCGCCCTTCTTGACCTCGGCGGCGCAGCGGCGGCAGATGATCTTCCGCTCGTCGAACTTCATGCGCTCGATGGAGTCCATGGGCTTCTTGATCTGGCCGGAGAAGGCGGGCTCGTAGTAGATGCCCTCGGTCTGCCAGCAGGCGTCCTGGGTGGTGGCCTGCACCACATAGTCCACCAGGATGCCGGGGATCTTCACGTCCTTGGGCTTGAAGGTGCCCTTCTTGGCCAGGTATTCCACCTGCACGATGACGATGCCGCCGGAGTTGTGGGTGGCGGTGGCCACGGGCAGGGCTTCGGTGATGAAGCTCTCATGGTCGAAGGTCACGTTGCCGTTCTCGTCGGCCACGGTGCCGCGGAGCAGGGCCACGTCGCACTTGAAGCCCTTGTAGAAAAGGTATTCCTCGCCCTGGAACTCGATGAGCTCCACCCGGTCCTCGGTGGTGCACTCGTTCATCTTGCCGCCCTGGACGCGGGGGTCCACGAAGGTGCCCAGGCCCACCTTGGAGATGAGGCCGGGACGACCGGCGGCGATCTCACGCCACAGATTGACGATGACGCCCTGGGGCAGGCACCAGCACTGCAGCTGGTTCTGCAGCGCCAGGTCGCGCATGGCGAAAGCGCTGCCCACGTGCGCGCCGCTCCAGCGGGTGACGAGACCGGGGCCGGCTTCGCCCAGACGGGTGATGCCCCTGGTCTTCCAGTCGCCCATGGCAGAGCCCTGGTGCACGTCCAGGTCGCAGGGATGGCCGGTCTCCTTGAAACGGTCCCGGATGGCGCAGGCGATCTCTTCCGGCCAGCCGGCCAGACCCATGCCGCATACGCCGACGGTGGCGTGATCGGGGATCAGAGCAGCGGCTTCCTGGGCGGTGATGAATTTCGGCATGTTCATTTCCTCCTACGGTAGTTATAGTTTTATCAAATATCTTTCAATTGCAGCGCTTCGGCTGCATAGTCCTTGAGCTGCTTCAGGGCCAGCTTGCCGCTGCCGGTCTTGGGCAGCGCATCCATAAACAGCACATAGCGGGGCACCTTGTAGGCGGCCAGCTTTTCCGCGGCCAGGGAGCGGATATGCGCCTCCTTCATGCCGGAAGCGCCCTCCCGGAGCACCACGCAGGCGCAGATTTCCTCCCCGTAGTGGGCGTCGGGCACGGCCACGCACTTCACTTCCCGCACGCGGGGGTCCTGGCCGATGACGGCCTCGATCTCGCCGGGGGAGATGTTTTCCCCGCCCCGGATGATAAGTTCCTTCAGCCGCCCGCTCATATGGATACAGCCGTTCCCGTCCATCCAGGCCAGGTCGCCGGTGTGGAGCCAGCCGTCCGCCTCCAGGGCGGCGCGGGTCAGCTCCGGCTCTCCCACGTAGCCCTGCATGACGCTCCAGCCCCGGATGCAGATTTCCCCCGTCTTGCCTTCGGGCAGGGGTTTCCCGGTCCCGATATCCCGGATCTGGCCCTCGATGCCCTCCATGAAGCGGCCTACGGTGGGCGCCCGCAGCTCCTCCGGCTCCTCCGGGGAGATGAAGGTGAGGCCGGCGGTGGCCTCCGTCTGTCCCAGGGAGGGGGCCAGGCGGAAGCCCATGGCCTGCTCCACCCGCCGGAAGAATTCCGGCGTGTAGACGCTGCCGCCGATATAGCCGGTGCGCAGGGTGTGGAGGTCGAACTGCTCCAGGTCCAGCCGGGCCAGGATGGCGCTGAACAGCGTGGGCACGGCGGAAAAGACGGTGCATCCGTGGACGGACATGGCTTCCAGCAGCTGTTTCGTGTGCCGCCCGCCGGGGAAATAGAGGCAGCCGCCGCTGTAAAGCGCCGCCAGGACGACGCCGGTGAGGCCGAAGCAGTGGAACATGGGGATGGCAACGCAGCTCTTGTCCTTATCCGTGAGGGCGAGGGTCTCGGCCTGGACCTTCGCCACGTTCACCCGGGCCAGGTGGGTGCTGAGGACGCCCTTGGCGGCGCCGGAGGTGCCGGAGGTGAAAATGATGACGTCCGGGTCCTCCGGCTTCACTGCGCCGGCGGCCTTCCGCAGGGCTTCCCTCTCCGCCGGCGTCAGCGCCGGCAGCGCCTTCATGAAATCCGGGATGAAGCGCCCGCCGGGAAGCGCGTGGTTTTTCACTTCCTCGGGGAAGGAAATTTCCTTAAAGCCGTCGTCATAATAGAGCGCTTCGGCCTCCACCTTTTTCATGAGGCCGGAGACCTCCGCGCCGGTGAGGGAGGTATTCAGCAGGACGGGAACGCTGCCCAGCAGCTCCAGTCCCAGATAGAGAAGCAGGAATTCGGGGGAATCCTTGCACCATACGGCGATGCGGCTGCCCTTTTTCGCGCCGTTTTTTGCCAGCGCACAGGCCGTCCTCTCCGCCAACTCCAGGGTCTCGGCATAGGTGCAGGTCTTCTCCGGGGTTTCCATGCAGGGTCTGTCCGGAAAACGCAGAGCAGTATCCCGAAACATACCTCCGACGGTGGTCTGCATTAGCCTTCTCCCTCCTTCCCGCCGAAGATCGGTCTTAATATCCGGGGCGCGGGCCGAATGGACCGCGCCCCGAAACTCAGGTCACAGGTTTACTTGTCCAGCTCCTCGATGATGGCGGGGATCACCTTGAAGAGGTCGCCCACGATGCCGATGTCGGCAACTTCGAAGATGGGGGCGTTCTCATTCTTGTTGATCGCCACGATGGTCTTAGAGGTCTGCATGCCGGCCAGGTGCTGGATGGCGCCGGAAATGCCGCAGGCCACATAGAGGTCGGGCTTGACGGTGGTGCCGGTCTGGCCCACCTGGAAGCTGTGGTCGATCCAGCCGGCGTCCACGCAGGCGCGGGAGGAGCCGATGCTGCCGCCCAGCTTATTGGCCAGGGCGCGGATGGTGTCGAAGCCCTCGGGGCCGCCGATGCCGCGGCCGCCGGAGACGATGATCTTGGCGTCGGTCAGGGAGGCCATCTCGCCCACCTTCTTCACCACGTCCAGGACCTGCTGGCGAATCTCGTCCTTCTTGAACTTGATGTTCAGGTCGATGCGCTCGCCCTTCTTCCCTTCCACCTTTTCGGGCTTGGCCATGACGCCGGGACGCACGGTGGACATCTGAGGACGGTGGTTGGGGCAGATGATGGTGGCCATCAGGTTGCCGCCGAAAGCGGGACGGGTCTGCCGCAGGCCCTTGGTCTCGGGGTCGATGTCCAGCTTGGTGCAGTCGGCGGTGAGGCCGGTGCCGCACTTGACGGCCACGCTGGGGGCCAAGTCGCGGCCGATGTGGGTGGCGCCGTAGAGGACGATCTCGGGCTTATACTTCAGGACCGCGCGGTAAACGGCGGCGGTGTAGCCGTCGGTGGTGTAGTTCTTCAGCTCGGGGTTGTTGGCGTAGTAGACCTTCTCCGCGCCGTAGGCGAAGAGCTCGTCCACAAGGTCGTCGCACTCGCTGCCCACCAGGACGGCGCACAGCTCGGTGCCGATCTCGTCGGCCAGCTTACGGCCTTCGCCCAGGAGCTCGATGGCGACGTTCATCAGCTTGCCGCCGCGCTGCTCGGCATAGACCCACACGCCGTGATACAGGGAGATATCCACGTTCTTCATGCTGGTGCCGGTGCGGGTGATGGCGCCCTTGGGGCAGGCCTCCACGCAGCGGCCGCACTCGGTGCAGCCGTTGCCGACCTCGGCCAGCTTCTTGCCGCCGGCGCCCGCGGTCATGCTCATGGCCTCAAAGGGGCACTCCTTCACGCAGATACTGCAGCCAATACATTTTTCAGCATCAATATTAATAGCCATTTTTCTATGTTACCCTCCTCAGATGATGTGCTTGGCCCGGAGCATGCCGACGAGCTCGGCGGACATCTCCTGGATGGTGCCGGAGAGCATGACGCCCTTGCCCTTGGGGGCGGGGGTGAAGCTCTTGTCGACCTTGGTGGGAGAGGCGTTGAGGCCGCAGTTGGCGGGATCCAGCTCCACGTCCTTCTCGTTCCAGATCTTGATGAGGCTGTCGTTTTCGCAGGCATAGAGGATGCGGCCCACGGTCATGTAGCGGGGGGTGTTCAGTTCCTTGACGCAGGTCAGCACGCAGGGCATGGGCAGCTTGACGACCTCATGGCCGTCCTCCAGTTGACGCTCCACGATGACATACTTCTCGGCCTCGTTGATCTCCACGATGTTCTGCACGTAGGTCACCAGGGGCAGACCCAGGCGCATGGCCATCTGGGGGGCCACCTGGGCGGTGTCGCCGTCGATGGCCTGCCGGCCGGCGAAGATGATGTCATAATCGCCCAGCTTCTGGATGCCGGCGGCGATGGTGGTGGAGGTGGCGCAGGTATCGGCGCCGCCGAAAGCGCGGCTGGAAAGGAGCACGGCGTCGTCCGCGCCCATGGCGATGCACTCATGGAGCATGACCAGCGCCTGGTTGGGACCCATGGAGACGACGGTAACGGTGCTGCCGGGGGTGCGGTCCTTCAGCTGCAGGGCAGCCTCCAGAGCGTTGGCGTCGTCGGGATTGAGGATGGAGGGAACGCCCTCGCGGATCAGGGTACCCTTGACGGGATCGATCTTGACCTCGTTGGTATCGGGAACCTGCTTGGCAGTAACGATGATCTTCATTATTTCAGTTCCTCCCTTACTTCAGCAGCGCGCCGGAAATGACCATCTGCTGCACCTGGCTGGTGCCCTCGAAGATGGTGTTGATGCGCACGTCGCGGTAAAGACGCTCGATGCGGTAGTCCTTGATGTAGCCGTAGCCGCCGAAGATCTGCAGCGCCTTGTAGGCCACGCGGTTGGCCGCTTCGGAGGCGAAATACTTGGCCATGGAGCAGTACATGTTGGCCTGGCGGTCGTTCGCGTCTTTCATGATGGCGCCGTTGTACACCAGCTGACGGGCGGCTTCCAGCTCGGTGGCCATGTCGGCCAGCATGAACTGGATGGCCTGGAACTTGGCGATGGGACGGCCGAACTGCTTGCGCTCCTTGGCGTACTTGATGGCCTCCTCCAGGCAGGCCTGGCCCACGCCCACGCTCTGGGCGGCGACGCCCAGGCGGCCGTAGTCCAGCGTCTTCATGGCGTTGGTGAAGCCCTGGTTCACTTCGCCCAGACGGTCGGCGTCGGAGACGCGGACGTCTTCAAACACGATATCGCTGGTGGGGCAGCCGATGATGCCCATCTTGTCCTCGGCCTTGCCGCAGCTGACGCCGGGGGTCTTCATGTCCACGATGAAGGTGGTGATGCCCTTGTTGCCCTTGCTGGGATCGGTCTTGCAGAAGACCATGGCGAAGTCGGAAATGGGGGCGGCGGTGATGAAGCACTTGCGGCCGTTGATGATCCAGTCGTCGCCGTCACGCACGGCGGAGGTGGACACGGCGCTGGCGTCGGAGCCCGCGCCGGGCTCGGTCAGCGCGAAGCAGGGGTACTTCTTGCCCTCGGCGATGGGACGGAGATACTTCTCCAGCTGTTCGGGGGTACCGGCCAGCAGCAGGGGGCCGCTTCCCAGGGAGTTGGCGCCGCTGACGTAGATGGAGGTGACCATGCTGACGCGGGCGATCTGCTCGATGGTCAGCACATAGGCCAGCGTGTCGCCGCCCTGGCCGCCGTACTCCTTAGGCGCCTTGATGCCCCAGAAGCCATAGTCGGCAAATTTCCGGATGAGTTCCTGGGGGTAGTTGCCGGTGCGGTCGATCTCGTCCTGCAGTTCGGACGGAATCTCAGCCTCGCAGATATCCCTGGCGAGTTTTTGGATGAGCTGGTACTTTTCAGACAATACCATTTAGTCTCTCGACTCCTTTCTGTTCTTGCCGGTATATAAAAAACGGATTACTAATATACCATCTGGACAAGTTTAGCATAGGGAATGACAGAATGCAACAGAAATTTCTCCCGGAAAGCTTGCGAAATTCCGTTGAAAATGCTATGTTTGTGGAGCCGAAAACCGGTAAAATCGACGAAAAGGAGGGCGCGGCATGACCGTTGTTATTCTCGCGGGGGGACAAAGCCGCCGCATGGGCAGGGATAAGCTGCAGCTCACCCTCGCGGGCGAGACCCTCCTTGACCGCGCCCTTCGCCGCTGGGGCGAGGCCTTTCCCCGGGTGCTGGTGAGCGTGGCCGGACCGGAGAGGTTCCCGGAGCTGGGGGACAGGCGCGTTTTCGACGCTTTTCCCGGCGCGGGCCCCCTGGCGGGCCTCCATGCGGGGCTGCTGCGGGCCGGGGAGGACGTGTTCCTCACGGGGGCGGACATGCCCTTCGCTTCTCCGGAAAAGGCGCTGGCGCTCGCTTCCCTCTGCGGGGAGGCCGACGCCTGCTGCCTGACGGACGACGCGGGCCGCTGGGAACCCCTGTTCGCTTTCTACCGCCCCGCCGTGCTGCCGAAAGCGGAGGCGCTCCTTTCCTCCGGGCGGCGGAGCATGGGGGCCCTGCTGGCCTCCGTGCGCCTGCGGGAGGTGCGCCCGGCGGAGCTGGGAGAGGGGCCGGACAGCCTGCTGACGCGAAATGTGAACAATCCGGAGGATTATGAAAAACTTCGGCTTGAACTGGGCGAATGACCGTGTTATGATTATCGGAGAAATTCAGCGGCCGCCCATCGGGCGGTCACGCAAAGAAAGGAAGCGTTACCATGAGCTATAAAGTCACCAGGCGCAACGAAGCCTATCGCTATGAGGCCCCCGGCCATTACGACGTGCTGACCACCCGTCTTCATGATCCCGACGACGTGAACGAGGGCACCATCGTCAACGGTCTGAGCCACTTCCTCCCCGGCGGCGGCGCCAACGATGCCGTCAGCAAGTTCGAGATGATCTACTACATCATCCACGGCGAGATGACCGTCACCATGTATGACGACAACGACCAGCCCGCCGAATACGTCCTCCATGCGGGCGACAGCGTCCACTTCGGCAAGGGCACCAAGCGTGGCTGCAAGAACACCGGCGACACCACCGCCCGGATGCTGGTCATCATGATCAAGCCCAGGGCCTGAGACCTGATTTCGTAAATATCCCCGCCTGCGGAACCGCAGGCGGGGATATTGCCGTTATATCAGCTTGTTCTTCAGCGTCCCGATGCCGTCGATGGTGACGGCCACCTCGTCGCCGGGCTTCAGCCAGGTCCGCTGCCCCTTGGGCTTGCCCAGGATGACCCCGGCGGGGGTGCCGGTGAAGATCAGGTCGCCGGGCTCCAGGGGCAGGAAGCGGGAGATATAGGACACGATCTCCGGGCAGGAGAAGATCATGTTCGTCACGTCGTCGTCCTGAACGGTGACACCGTTGACTTCGCAGCGGATGCGGTGGGGCTCCGACGGGTCGAACGCCGCGGCGGGAACGATGCGCGGCCCGACGGGGGCAAAGCCGGGGAAGGTCTTGCCGATGAGCCACTGGTTGGAGCGGAACTGACAGTCCCGCGCGCTGAGGTCGTTGCCGCAGGTATAGCCGCCGATGGCGTCTTTCGCCGCCGCCTCGTCGCCGTTGTAAAGGGCCTTGCCCATGACGGCCACCAGCTCCGCCTCATAGTCATAGCAGCGGTGCCAGGGGGGCAGGACGATCTCCTGCCCGTCCTCGGCCAGGGCGTCGGTGAATTTGGAGAAGATGACCGGCTCCTTGGGGGCTTCCCCGCCGGTTTCCTCCGCGTGGCTCTTGTAGTTGAGCCCGACGCAGAGGATCTTTTTGGGTTCGATCCGCATTGTTTTGCTCCTTATCTTTCAATTCAACCGTTCCAGCGAAGGCCGAAGTGCCGGCTGACCCAGAATACCAGGGCGATCTGGCAAAGCAGGATCAGGGGCAGGCCCCAGCGGAAATACCAATGCCTCGTCTTATGGTGAAACAGGTGCATCCCCAGCGTGCCGCCCAGAGCGCCGCCCAGAAGGGCGAGGAGAAACAAGGTGGCCTCCGGAATCCTCCAGCGGCCCTTCCT
The DNA here is from genome assembly GCA_016286665.1 of Oscillospiraceae bacterium. Classification (GTDB taxonomy): domain Bacteria; phylum Bacillota; class Clostridia; order Oscillospirales; family Oscillospiraceae; genus UBA1774. The sequence continues at coordinate 3,537 of JAEETX010000084.1, read as the reverse complement.
GGCCTTTCGTTTGTCCGCCCCCATGGCGATGAAGGCCGCGGCGCTCCAGAGGAGGCACCAGGCACAGATGATTTTCAGTATCATTTTTTCTTGTAAAACCCCGCCGTTTTTGATACACTTTCGGATGGTAACGCTATGATCAAAGGAAGTGGCTCACATGTCGGAATCTCTGGAATGCATCGCCCGTCTGCGCATCCGCAACAAGGAAAGCGACACGAAAAGCGCCTTCGGCCCCGGCACCGCCCAGCTCCTGCAGGGCATCGTGGAGCTCAGCTCCCTGAACCAGGCCGCCAAACGCATGGGCATGGCCTACTCGAAGGCCTGGAAGAGCATCAAGGCCACGGAGACCCACCTGGGCTTCGCTCTCATCGAGCGCCACGCCCAGCACGGCAGCGTCCTCACGGAAAAGGGCGCCAGGTTCCTGGACTGCTTCCTCCGGGCGCAGGAAGCCGCCAACAAGGCCGCCGCCGAGGTCTTCCGGGAGTGGGAGGGCTGAACCCCCGCCCCGCTTACAGCATGCTGCGGAAATAGGGCCCCAGGGTCCTCCTGCCCTCGAAGGGCGCTCCCGCCGCCATGCGCTCGGCAACGGCACGGCAGATCCCGGCATCCTCCACGGTAAAATACGCCAGCTGGAAATCCAGGCCCCGCAGATCCCGGTCGCTCACATAGAGGGGCACCGGGTTCAGGAGGGAGGAATACTGCTTCCGGTGGCACAGGACGGTGAACTTCTCCCCCTGCCGGTCCGTGAGCTGCCGCCGGCCGTCGCAGCCGAGGCAGCCCTTTTTTCCCTGCATGGGGCAGCAGCGGAAAAGCATCAGGGGCAGGCGCCCGTAGGCCACGATGCCCCTGGGGATCCTTCCCCCCAGCCTGTCCGCGGTGCTGAGGCGGAATTCCGGGCTGAGCAGCGTTTCCGCGACCCCCAGCGCCGCCCACGCCTCCAGGGAGCGACTGTTGAGGATGTTCAGGCCGAAGCCGCCGGAGACCCGGAAGCCCAGCTCGCGGGCCAGCAGCACCGTGCCGGGATTCCCGGCACAGAGGGTCTCCAGGCCCCGCGCCTGCAGGGCGCGCAGCCTTTCCCGCAGGGCTTCTTCCCCGCCGGGAAACACCAGCCGGGGCAGCTCTCCGATGAGCTTTTGCCCGTAAGCATCCGCAAGTTCTTCGTCCAGCTCCTCCACGGGGAGATACAGCGCCTCCGCTTCCGGGAGGTCGAATAGCTGTTCCTTTGTCTCAAAGCGCAGCCGCAGCTTCGGCTGCGCTTTTTTATTCCGCTCAAACCCGCTTCGCCGGACTTCGGGCGGCGCGGGCCGGAACTCCCCGATCACCTGCCAGGGCTCCGCTTTTTCCCGCATGGCCAGCAGCTTCTCCAGGGCTTCCCGCCGGAGAGGATTCAGCTTCGCCGTCCAGCCGGGCAGCACATCGGCATTCAGCTCCCGCAGAAAGAAGGGGGTGCCCCCTGTGCGCGCCAGCTGGCCCCGCAGGTCCGGCGGCGCGCTGCGAACCGCCTCTGGCTCCGGGCCGCTGACGGTCACGCGATTCGCCCCGTCGGTGACGGCGAGGGTCACGTTTTCCCCCGGCTTGATCGTCAGCTCCATTTCCACGGCGACACGGCTCATTTCCCTCCGGTAGAGGCTGGCGAGCTTACCCAGCACGGCGGCGGATTCCGCCTTGTCTTCCTCCCTTCGCCGCCCGAACATCCGCAGGTCACGCTCGCCCAGCAGATAGCCGTCGGTGAAGCCGCTGCGGGAAAAGACCCGCTCCAGATCCGTCAGATCCGGCGTCTCGCCCGCCAGGGCCTTCCGGCAGGCGTCCACCGCCGCGGCCACGTATTCCGGGCGGCGAAGTCTGCCCTCGATCTTCAGCGAGCTCACGCCCGCTTCTTCCAGCTCCCGGCAATAGGGGATCAGGCAGGCGTCCTTCAGGGAAAGGGCGTAGTCCCGCTCCCCCGCCCGGAAATCCAGGCGGCAGGGCTGGGCGCAGAGGCCGCGGTTGCCGCTCCGGTCTCCCAAAAAGGCGGAGAGGAGGCACTGGCCGGAAACGCCCATGCAGAGGGCTCCGTGGACGAAGCACTCCAGCTCCACGTCCACCGCCTCCCGGATGCGCCGTATCTCCCTGAGGCTCAGTTCCCTGGCAAGGATCACGCGGGAAAAGCCCAGTTCCTTTGCCAGCCGCGCCCCCTCGGCGTTGTGGATGCTCATCTGGGTCGATGCGTGGCGCGGCAGGTCCGGCACATGCTCCCGGAACAGGGCGGCTGCCGCCAGGTCCTGGAGGATCACCGCGTCCGCGCCGGAATCCGCCACCTCCCGCACCGTGTCACAGAGGGCGGGCAGCTCGGCGTCCGTCACCAGGGTGTTCACCGTCACGTGGACGCGGACGCCCCGGCCATGGCACCAGGCCACCGCCTTTTTCAGCTCGTCCTCCCCGAAGTTGTCCGCCTTCCGCCGGGCATTGAAGCTCTTGGTGCCCAGGTAAACCGCGTCCGCACCGCTGCAGACCGCGGCGATCAGCTGCTCCCTGCCGCCGGCGGGGGCCAGGACCTCCATCAGTCGATCACCCGAACGGCGGTGATGACCGGCTGGTCCTTCTTCGCCACGGTGCCGTTGTCGTCCAGCACCGGGGTGTTCTCGGCGATGGCGTCCACCACCTCCATGCCGGAGGTAACGTGGCCGAAGGCGGCGTAGGCTCCGTCCAGATAGTCCTTGTCCTTGTGCATGATGAAGAACTGGCTGCTGGCGGAGTTGTAGTCGTTGGAGCGGCGGGCCATGGAGATGACGCCCCGCTTGTGGGAGATCGTGTTTTTCACGCCGTTTGCTTCAAATTCCCCCTTGATGGGGTTCTCGGAGCCGCCGGAGCCGTTGCCCTTGGGGTCGCCCCCCTGGATCATGAAGCCGTCGATGATGCGGTGGAAGGTCAGCCCGTCATAGAAGCCGCTCCTGGCCAGCTCGATAAAGTTGGTGACGGTGATGGGGGCCGTGTCTGCGTCCAGCTCCACGGCGATGGTGCCGTAGTCCTGCACCTCGATCTCCACATGGTGCTTTCCCTTGAGATAAGGGGAGGGTTCTTCCTTCTTGCAGCCGCTGAAGACCGCCAGCAGGCAGAGGACTGCCGCCGCAAGCGCAATGATCTTTTTCATACCGTGACCTCCTGTGTTTCGATGACGCTATGAGTTTATCACAAGCCATTTTTCATTACCAGAGCTTTTTCCGAAAAGTGCCCGCCGCCGGCGCGGAAAAATCTCGGGAATTGTCGATTTTTGGCTTGCTTCACAGAGGCGGTTTTGATATGATAACTTAGTTAGAAATACAGGGCCGTTCTGCGGAGCCGGAAAGCGGGTATCGTTTTGTCGGTGTGGACCCATGGAAAACAAGTGAACAGGCGATCCCGGCGCTGGATGCCCTTCCTGGGCATGCTGCTGGCGCTGGGCGCGGTGCTTTGCCTCTGGGCCGGCCTCGGACCGGAGCAGGCGGAGGCTGCCGCGCCTCCCCCGCCCGAAGAGACGCCGGTGATGCTGCGCACCGCCGTGCTCCCTGCCGCCGCGCC